>CAUCYJ010000059.1:0-12840 GCA_958446945.1 uncultured Lachnospiraceae bacterium
GTTATTAGCACATTCCTTCATACAGCTCTTACATCCGCGGCATTTTTCCGCATCAATGGTTGGTTTTCCGTTATAATGCTGATCTTTCTTTCCGGCTCTGGATCCGCATCCCATACCGATATTCTTAATCGCACCACCAAATCCGGCTGTCTCATGTCCTTTAAAATGGGAGAGACTAATAAAAATATCCGCATCCATTACTGCACGGCCGATTTTAGCTTCTGTTACATATTCTCCGCCTTCTACCGGAACAGCAATGTCATCTGTTCCCTTTAAGCCGTCTCCGATCAGAATCGGACAGCCCACTGTCATCGGCGTAAAGCCATTCTCCCATGCACAATATAAGTGTTCCAGCGCATTTTTTCTGCTGCCCGGATAGAGTGTATTACAATCTGTCAGAAATGGATTGCCGCCCAACTCTTTCACGACATCTGCAACTGCTTTCGCATAGTTTGGTCTAAGAAAACTAAGATTTCCAAGCTCACCAAAATGCATTTTTATTGCCACAAATTTATTTTCCATATCAATCTCACCAATCCCTGCTTTCCGGATCAGTTTTTTTAATTTGATTGGAAGCCCTTCCCCTAATCTTGTACGAAAATCTGTGTAGTATACTTTTGATTTCTCCATTTGAATCCCTCCTGTCACATCAAAAACCTGGCCCATCCACCTAAAAGGTTCAGTGCTTTGATGCGAAATTCCTTTTTTTTGCTCATTGGCCGCGGTGTAACTCCTTCCGGAAGATCATAAGAATCCTTTCCTGTTACCCGAAGCGCATCTGCCTCATAACTGCTCATTTCTTTCCTTAACTGCATCGTAAGTTCCTGACTGTCTATCACAAGCATGAGTTCTGTATCAAGATATGCGCTTCTCATATCCCAGTTAAAAGAACCAATCCCTGATATATGATCGTCTACTGTAAAACATTTTCCATGATAGGATACGCCTTTATCATATTCCAGAATAGAAACTCCTGTTTCCAAAATTTCCCCTTTATAGCGATGATAATCCATTGCACCAAAAGGATTTCCATTATTCACAACAGAATTGGTCATCATCTGTACTTGGCGTCCATCCGAACAAACCTCTTTCAGCTTCTGAAGCATCCAGTCATCACAAATTAAATATGGCGTATGGAATGTCACTTCTGATTCAGCAGATTTCATAAGTTCTGCCATTTCATAAAATGCAGTTGGCTCTTTTACATTAGCATGAACCGGATTTGCAATCAACTGTACATTTTGAATTGGCACTGTTTTTTCATAAATATCTTCTTCCACAAACCAGTCTGCATGTGTTTTTTCTATCTGACTCTTTAATTGTTTTAATTCTTTTCCGGCTTTTTTTACTGACGGATTCCATTTCCAGAGGCCCCTTCCGTATGGTCGACTGTCCGGCTGTTTCCAGACAGATTGAAAATAATTCTGTACTTGGACAATAGATGGATTTTCACTTTCCTTACAGGAAACAAATACATCCCAGTCATAGTTTTTGTACCCTTTCTGATCTCCGAGAAAGAAATCAAATGTGTTTCTTCCTCCCAGAAGATATGCCGTATCATCCACAAGAAGATACTTATCATGCAAACGTCCCATCAATGTCCACGGTTTCCAAAGTCTTACCGGATTATATACCCGAATCTCCATATGCTCATGTTGTACCGCAGCTAAAAAGTACGGATTTCCCCACATGGTCTTCAAATAAGGGAAGCCATCAACCAGAATCTTTACTTTCACTCCCCGGTCAGCTGCATCTATAAGGGCCGCCAACACTTGCTTACCGCTCGTATCAGCGTCAAACTCAAAGGTAGAAAGTATAATTTCTTCTTTCGCCTGAGAAATAAGCCGGATCCTCTCTTCCAAAGCCTCGCCATTATCTGAAATAATCTTTGCACGCTCGCCTTCCTGACGTGTACCGGTATAATCCGCAAGATCGAAATTCTCCATTGTGTCTTTCTGTACTTCCGGCTGTTTTACATAAGGCAAAATTGCCGCCAAAAGAAATACGACAAGAAAAATGCCGCCTGCCGTCAGAAGATTTCTCCTGCAAAAAATTGCTGCATTCCACTGCTGCAGCCACTCTATCAACAATATCAGTGTGCTGATGCAAACAAAAATATTTGCTGCAATGACTGCTTCTTTTGGAAGCAGTAACATACACACCATAAAAAGCAGTATCACTGCCATTCCTGCAATTCCTTTTCTTGTCACTCCAAGCAAAAGCGTAGCGGCTGCATTGGCAATGAGCAGGAGCAAAAGCACTGACATTGCCGGATAGCGTCTGACCAGAGCTACCGCCAATACAATTTGAATCAAACATATCCACTTTCTCATGTTTATCCACCTCTTCTATTCTTTTACATTCCCACCCTGTTTTTTCTGCTCTCAAAATAGATAAACTGCTCTACGGAATCCAGGATATCCTGAAAATCTTCTCGCGGAGCTATGTCAATATATCGCATCAGAAGTTCCTGCTCCTGCGCTTTATATCTTCATACAAATTATGATCTCGCATATAGATCTTAATATTTTCCATATTATTTTTCACATCTTCTACCGTCTCGATATCATATCCTATCGCTTCTATCAGCGCCTGACCGCTTCGCGTGAAGATACTCTTTCCATTTGTCAAGAAATATTTCGTAAAAAGCTTCTTCTGATTCTACAATATCAAGCGCCGCCATAATCTTTGGATTGAGAAAATAATTCTCAAAAGAATAATATTTCAAAATCAGAACATTCTTTTCTGTGACGCGCGGAAGACGATCCACATCTTCTAGATTACGCTCTTCATAATATTTGTAAAGTTCCCTTTTTAATTTCTCCCGGTCTTTGCCGTCACCATCCCGGATCATTAGAAAATTATCTTTTAAGTACACTTGATTCATATATTTTAAATTCGCATATGCTTTAATATTCGTGCTGCTGTTTGTTGTAATAATCGCAATTCTGGAAAGATTTCCATCTTCATCGTACGTTTCGGAAAAATATTTTTTCAGAAGCAGCGGGAGCCGGCTTTTGTCTTGTTTTCCTTCTACAATAAATACAAAATTTACGTTCATCACATCTGTCGCAGAATATCCAAGATCATCAAGTACCGCGCTGATATCTGGCGTCGGACAGATTTCTGAATATCCATCCTTACAATCTGCATAACATTCTCCTGCTTTATTTCTTTCCAATTAACATTAGTGACTTTTTAAACCGAACTCGGAACAAACAAGCCGTAAAAATCACTGCCAAAAAGTCAGCAATCGGTTCTGCCATGTAAACAGCCATCGTCTGATTCTGTTTTAACAGCACCGGCATAATATAAATCAACGGAATGAGAAGGACAAATTTTCTCATAATTGCAACGGTAATAGATTCTTTTGCATTTCCGAGCGAAGTAAATGTCATCTGACACGCCATCTGAATTCCAAACAGACACATACTTCCCATATAAATGCGAAGAGCTGTTCCGGTAAAGTCAAGAAGCGCTGCGTCTGTTGTAAACATAGATGCAAATGCTCTCGGAAACATCATTACACCAACCCAGAACAGACAAGAATAGGCAAGACTCAATTTCAAAAGCAATTTAAATGCTCCTTTTACCCGATCGACATTTTTAGCTCCATAATTATAACTAATGATCGGCTGCGCTCCTTGTCCGAGTCCCTGAATCGGCAGCAAGGCAAACTGCATAACACTTGTTAAGATTGTCATAGCTCCAACTGCAATGTCTCCTCCATATTTTAATAATGATGAATTGAAGCATACAGAAATGACACTTTCACTTGCCTGCATGACAAAAAAAGAAGAACCAAGCGCGATACACGGCAAAATTACCTTTGGACAAAGTCCAATATTCGCCTTACGGATTTTAAGAAATGGTTTCTTTCCAAATAAAAAGCTCAATACCCAAATGCAGGAGCATGCCTGTGAAATAATTGTTGCAAGGGCTGCGCCTCGTACCCCCATATGCAGTCCGAAAATAAAAATGGGATCCAATACAATATTGGTTACCGCTCCAATCAATACAGATAACATTCCGGTTTTTGCAAACCCTTGTGCTGTAATAAATGCATTCATTCCAAGGGTCAGCTGTGTAAACAGTACGCCAAGCGAATAAATATTCATATAACTTACCGCATACTCAATCGTATTTTCACTGGCTCCGAATGCCATCAAAAAGCTTCGGTTAAAGATAAATAGCACAACAGTTAAAATTGATGAAAGAACTACTTGCAGCGTAAAACAATTACCAAGAATCTTCTCTGCTTCATCATTTTTTCCTTTCCCCATTGCTATCGAAGCCCTTGGGGCTCCTCCATTTCCCACAAGCGCTGCAAATGCAGACACGATCATAATCAGCGGCATACATACGCCTACACCGGTCAGCGCAGCTGCTCCGTTTTCCGGAATATGTCCAATATAAATCCTGTCTACAATATTGTACATCATGTTAATAATCTGAGCTGCGATTGTCGGCAATGCAAGCCGCAAAAGCAATTTGCCAATTGGCTCTTTTCCTAAAAAATCCTTTTCTTCTTCCATGACTTATTTCCTTCTCTCTGCTATCTTTTTGCTGTTTTCAATCACTTTGTTACTTAGTCTGATAAATGTCTGATGCTCTTCCTCTGTCATACCGTCAAACAACCGCTTCTCATAATCTGAACGCAGCTCCTGCATTTTAGCACTCACAGGATCTGCTGCCGGAAGAAGTGACAAATGCACTTTTCTGCGGTCATTTTCATCCGGTCTTCTCTGCAAATACCGCTTCCGGATCAGGCTGTCCACTGCCTGCGATACATTTCCCTTTGACAGCATGCGATACTCCACAATATCTGCAGCTGTATCACAACTTGGATTATTCTTCAAAAACACAAGAATTTTCGCTTCAATCAGCGTCAAATCATACATTTCACAAACACTTTTCATTAAATCCTCATCGATTTTCAAGATTTTTCTAATACTTACAAGAAGATCCGTTGTCCTTTTCATAACACTCTTTCGCCCTTTCTAATACTATTTCGGAAACCTCTCTTTTTTCTTTCTTCATTCCCGCAAAGCGTTTCTTAAAGTTCTTTTCAAAACAGTTCTAAAAAAAACTTTTTTCTTTTATTATAGAATATGACTAAAAAATGTCAACCGCAAATTGTTTTTTCACAAAATATTTGATATGCTTATTTATACTGATTTATCAGATTATTAATATCTATTTTTCCGGAGGTTGACATGCTTGATTTTCGTATGAAAACATTTTTGACAGTCTGTGAATCCATGAACTTTACTCATGCCGCTGAATCACTTCATCTGACACAGCCTGCTGTTTCACAACATATTAAATATCTGGAAGAGATTTACGGCGCTCCTCTTTTTCTAAGGGAAAAGCGAGGTCTTAAATTGACACCAGCCGGTGAGATTCTTCGCCAGGCTTTAGAAACAATGCGAAATGATGAAGAACATATCAAAAAACGTATCAAAAACAGTTTAGTCAACCAGAAATCATTGACTTTTGGTGTTACGATGACTATTGGAGAGTATGCCGTCATCCCTGCACTTGCAGAGTTTATCAAATCACATCCTGAAACTAATTTTCACATTCGATATGGCAATACCCAAACACTCCTTTCAGAACTTCGAGAAGGAATCATTGATTTTGCTATTGTAGAAGGTTATTTTACTAGTGAACATTATGAAACCCGGAACTATCAAACAGAAGAATATATTGCTGTATGCGCTGCTAGACATCAATTTCAAAAGCCGATTCGAATGTTAAAAGATCTTACTGGGGAACGTCTTTTGATCCGGGAACAGGGATCCGGAACAAGAGCAATTCTAACAAAAACACTTGCTCTGAAGAATATGTCCATCCATGATTTTCAACGAATTGTTGAATTAGAAAACATCCACGCCATCGTCAGCCTTCTTTGTCGGGATTGCGGTATCTCTTTCTTGTATAAAGCCGCTGTAACAGAAGAGCTAAAATCAGGACGTCTTGTCCAGATACCTCTGGTCGATTTCATGGTCATGCATGATTTTACATTTCTCTGGAATAAAGGGAGTCTTTTTTCAGACGAATACGAACATATTTTTCAAGAATTACAAAAGGGAGGTCCTTTCTAATGGACGCTCCCTTATCTGCAATATTCCTATTAAGATTTTTCACGAATTTCCCGTAATCTTAAATAATTTCTTTTACTTCATAATCCTGATCTTCCACTGTCTGTTTTAATACATCATCGGAAATCTCTTTGTTTAATTTTACCACTGCTGTTCCGGCTTCATAGCTCACCATCGCTTCTTCTACTTCCGGCAATTTCTCAAGACATTTTTTTACCCTCGCTTCGCAATGTCCACACATCATTCCTTCAATTTTCATTGTTTTTTCCATAGGTTGTTCCTCCTCTTTCTTTCTGATTTTTATTTTTTTATCTTTTCCTGCATCTCGCATGTTGAAAAAATTCAACCGGAGTGCATTTGTCACAACACAAAAACTGGATAAACTCATTGCTGCTGCTCCAAACATCGGATTTAGCTTCCAGCCAAAAATCGGATACCACAAGCCTGCTGCCAGCGGAATTCCAATCGCATTATAGAAAAATGCCCAGAACAGATTCTCATGGATATTTCGCAGCGTTGCACGACTTAAACGGATTGCGGCCGGTACATCGCTTAATTTACTCTTCATCAATACCACATCCGCCGCATCAATGGCAATATCTGTTCCGGCTCCTATCGCAATTCCAATATCAGCCCGCGTCAAAGCCGGAGCATCATTGATGCCATCTCCAACCATAGCTACTTTTCCTTTCCGTTTCAAAGAGCGGATTACACTCTCTTTTCCCTCCGGAAGTACCCCTGCAATAACTTCGTCGACTCCTGCCTGTTCTCCGATTGCTTTCGCAGTGCGCTCATTGTCTCCGGTCAGCATAACTACATGGATGCCCATATTCTGCAGCTCTTTTACCGCTTTCGGACTGTCTTCTTTTATCACATCAGCTACCGCAATTACCCCAATCAGTTTCCCTGCTTCAGCAAAAAAAAGCGGTGTTTTTCCAAGATTCGCAAGTTCCTCTGCCTTCTTCTTCATTTCTGCCGGAACTTCTGCCATCTCGCAGATAAATTTGAAATTGCCTCCTGCCACCGGCACTCCATGCCATAAGCCGGAAAGACCGTTTCCCGGAACTGCCTGGAATTCTGTTACTTCATCCCTTTCGTCAACAACGCTCTCTCTGGCTTTCTCCAGAATTGCTCCTGCCAGCGGATGCTCACTCTTCTTCTCCAGTGCATATGCCATTGTAAGCAATTCTTTTTCTGTTACACCTTCTGTCGGAAGCATGTCTGTTACCTGCGGCTTTCCGCTCGTAATAGTTCCGGTCTTGTCCAATGCCACAATCTGCATCTTTCCGGTCTCTTCCAATGAAGAAGCTGTTTTAAACATCACTCCATGTTTTGCTCCCATGCCATTTCCAACCATAATCGCCACCGGTGTCGCTAATCCAAGTGCACACGGACAGCTAATTACCAACACTGAGATTCCTCTTGCCAACGCAAAACCAATACTCTCTCCTACAGCCAGCCATCCCAGAATCGTTAACACCGCAATCCCAATGACTGCCGGAACAAAAATCCCTGATACCTTATCTGCGACTTTCGCGATCGGCGCTTTCGTAGCCGCCGCATCACTCACCATTTGAATAATCTGAGATAACGTAGTATCCTCTCCTACACGGGAAGCCTCACACTTCATAAAGCCGGATTGATTTAAAGTTGCGGCAGAAACGGTATCGCCAGGTTTTTTATCAACCGGAATACTCTCTCCAGTCAACGCAGATTCATTGACTGCACTCATTCCTTCCAATACAATTCCATCTACTGGTATATTTTCTCCCGGACGCACAAGAAAGATATCACCGCGACACACCTGCTCAATCGGCACCTCCATCTCTCTTTTCTCTCTTAAAATCGTCGCTGTTTTTGGTGCCAGTTTCATCAAGCTCTTCAATGCATCTGTCGTTTTCCCTTTCGAGCGGGCTTCAAGCATCTTTCCTACCGTAATTAATGTCAGAATCATTGCTGCAGATTCAAAATAGAATTCGTGCATAAACTCCATTACTTTCTCTGTATTACCATGCATCTGTGCATCTGTCATCGCAAATAATGCATACATACTATACACAAACGAAGCTCCTGATCCAAGGGCAACTAGCGTATCCATATTCGGCGCTTTGTGCCACAAGCTTTTAAATCCACTGATAAAAAATTTCTGATTAATTACCATAACGATCCCGGTAAACAGCATTTGAAAAATACCAATGGCCACATGATTTTCCGCAAAAACTTCCGGAATCGGCCAATTCCACATCATATGCCCCATAGAAACATACATAAGCGGAATCAAAAAGCAAAGCGATGCGATCAAACGCTTTTTCAGCTTTGGTGTCTCTGTATCTTTCAAGAAAGCTTCCTCTCCTCCAATTTCCGGATTTCTTTTCTGCAAGCCACGGTCTCCTTTGACCTGCGCTCCATATCCGGCTTCCTCTACTGCTGCAATCACTGCTTCCGGCTGTGCATCACCTTCTACTCCCATAGAATTTGTCAAAAGACTGACAGAACATGCTGTCACTCCGGGCACTTTCATGACTGCTTTCTCTACCCGGGCGCTGCACGCCGCACAGCTCATCCCCGTTACTGAATATTGTTTCATGTTCTCACCCCTCTATTATTTCATTAATTTCTGAAGCGTTACAACTAATTCATCGATGATCTCATCATTTCCTTTGCGGATATCTTCTGCAACACAGCTTCGGATATGCTCTGCCAGCAGCACTTTGTTAAAGCTATTCAGTGCTGCATTCACTGCTGACACCTGAATTAAAATCTCCGGACAGTATGCATCTTCTTCTACCATCCTTTTGATTCCTCTGACCTGTCCTTCAATCCGGCTCAGACGATTTACCAAGTCTTTATATTCTTTCTCTGTTCGCTTCTTCGTTTTATGACAGCATTCTTTCCTTTCTTCCAATGTTCTTTCCTCCTGCTTTATTCCAAAATCTCTATTCGTTTCTGTTCAAGAAAATGATATACCCATACAGGGTATGTGTCAATAAGAAATCTTCAAAAGGAAAAAATATCTCAAAATCTACTATTGGCTGTCCAATTTCCTCTCAAAAATGGTATACTAAAAAATATCTATAAAAGAAAGAAGGATGGATATTATGCGTATTTTAATTGCAGAAGATGAAAAAGATCTTAATCGTCTCATTGTATCAAAACTTGAAGCAGAACATTACAGTGTCGATCGCTGCTTTGATGGGGAAGAAGCGCTTTCCTATCTGACTTCTGCCGAATATGACCTTGCTATCCTTGATATCATGATGCCAAAACTAGATGATCTCACACTTCTTCGTACCCTTCGCAAAAGTGGTATCGGCTGCCCTGTGCTTCTTTTGACTGCCCTCGACAGTATCGAAGACCGGGTAACCGGTCTGGATTCCGGAGCGAATGATTATCTTGTGAAACCCTTTGCTTTCGAAGAACTTCTTGCTAGAGTCCGCGTACTTCTGAGAGCACCAAACACTCTTCAGGAATCCTGTCTTCATCTGGCTGACCTGACAATGCAGCTTGATACCCACAAAGTATTCCGCGGTACCCAGGAAATTTCTCTGTCAGGCAAAGAATTTATGTGCGAGGAATCACTTCCGCATTACACTGCGTTTTGCCTTAGTCCTTCTTCCGCTCATGATTCTCCTGACTTCACTCCTCAGTTATTACATTATCAACCGTTCCCTTCGTCCGGTCCGCACTCTGACTGATACTGTAGAACAAATCCGCGCCAAAGGAGACCTCTCTCTGCGCACCGGCAGTCATCCGGATACGGAACAAAAATCGGATGAAATCCACTATCTTGCAGACACTTTTGACTTAATGTTAGATGAACTGGAAAATGCCTTTCTTCGCGAAAAACAATTTACATCCGATGTTTCCCATGAACTGCGTACTCCTGGATTGTAACTGCCCACGGTGGTACTATCACTGTCCAAAGCAAACCTTTGGCAGGAAGTACCTTTACTGTATTTCTCCCTGTCTCTCATTCTCTAGAAGATTCCGAGCCTAAGAAAAAAAATGAAAAAAATGAGAGATTTTAATTTTTCTTTAATCTTCACATACTATACTACATACAACAAAGGTACAAAACATTAGAAAGTGAGGATTTGACTATGAAACGTATGAAAACACATATGACATTACTTGGAGCTTCTATTATTTTATCCGGCAGCATGGCTGCCTGCGGTTTAACTTCCAATAGTTCTGATATTGGAAAAGAGAAAGCTGAAGAAATTGCTTTAAATGATGTTGGGATTACTAGAGAGGATACTTCCAGATTCCGCATTTCCAAAGACCATGACGATGGTCTTCCAACTTACGATATCCAATTTACTTATGATAATATGGAGTATGAATATGAAATTCAGGCTTCTGACGGAACAATCCTGGACACTTCCACAGAACCTTCTGAAAATGCATCCGCTTCGGCACAAGCAGATTCACAGAAGCCTTCCGCACAAGCAGATGCAGCAACCCAAACAGATTCGCAAGAATCTTCTTCACCGGATTCTTCTTCTACTCACAAAAATGCCTCAAACGGCATCACATGGGAGGAAGCTGCTGCCCTTGCTCTTGAACGTGTTTCCGGAGCAACCCAAAATGATCTTCGTATGAACCTCGACTTTGACGATGGATATGAAACTTACGAAGGAGATATTATTTATAATCAGATTGAATATGAATTTGAGATTGACGCTGCCACCGGAAAATTTCTTGAGTGGAGCGAAGAAAGACATTAAACATTCTATCCCATGACAAAAAGCACACGATCGTGTGCTTTTTGTCATATAACGTTCTTAGTGATTATTTTACATTTACAATTGCAATCTTAATGACTTGATCCAACCGCTGCTCAAAGACACGATATGCTTCCTCAATATCTTTCAGTGCATATGTGTGAGTAATTAACGCAGTCGTATCAATCTTCCCTTCTGCAATCAATTCCAGAATTTCATTACAGTCGTAGCCGTCAACACCGCCTGTCTTGAACGTGAGATTTTTTCCATACATATCCGGCAATGGCAATGTCTGTGATTCATCGTAGAGAGCTACAATCGTCACAGTCGCATTTGGTCTTGCACATTTCCATGCCATCTGGAATGTTTCTTTCGTTCCGGCAACTTCCAAAACAACATCTGCACCCCCGTGCCTGCTGTATTTTTGCACCATTTTTTCACATTCTTCCGGTGTGGCAACACATACATTCGGATAGTGTTCACGGACAAATGCTATTCTTTGCGGATCTTTCTCACAGATAATAATATGTTCCGGCTCCTTTAACATCACACAGAGTAATGTGCAGATTCCTGTCGGTCCTGCTCCGATGATCAGTACCGTATCTTCTTTCTGAATATTGGAAATCTTTGCTGCCCAGAATCCTGTTGCAAGAACATCCCCCACAAACAGCGCCTGAGCATCTGTCACGCCGTCCGGAATCCTGTTCAGTCCCTGATTGGCATACGGCACTCTTACATATTCTGCCTGTCCGCCGTCAATCCGACAGCCAAGCGCCCATCCACCGTTGGCATCAACGCAGTTATTCACAAATCCATGTTGGCAGAAGAAGCACTCTCCGCAGAAAGTTTCCACATTTACTGTAACACGATCTCCGGGTTTAACTGCTGTTACATCTTTTCCTATTTCTTCTACAATTCCAACCATTTCATGTCCAACAGTAATTCCCGGAACCGCTCTCGGTACCGAACCGTGTTTGATATGAAGATCACTGCTGCAGATACTTCCCATCGTCACACGAACGATCGCATCCTGTCCATCTTTCAAAACCGGTTTTTCTTTCTCTTTTAATTCAAGTTTCCCTTTTTCTACATAAGTATAGGCAAGCATAGTTTCCTCCGGATTATAGTGATTCGCTTTTGTTCGAATTCTTCTTTCTTGTTCCAACCGCCGGAAGTTTTTTCGGCAGCGGAATCTGAATTCCAAGAATCAGTTTCGTAAACCATACAAAAAACAACAGCACGAGAATCGGAATCAAGCAGGAAGTCACAATCATTACCGCCAGCGATTCAATAAAATTATTTAATACCGTTTCTACTTTTGTTACAATTCCAGACACTCCGTCTTTAATCGCACCAACAAATTTGTCCCAGATGCCACCACTTTCTTCCGTATTTTCTTCAATCTCTTCCGTCGCTTCTTTTGCCGAAGCAAGCGTACTATTGATAGAAGATTCATAAGTTGCTTCAATCATATCTGCAACTTTTACACCGGCAGGGATCACTGCCGCAATCGCAATTGCAAATACAGTTAATTTCACCACAAACTGCCTGTAAATCTCTTTTTTGCGGAATAATCCGATAATATACAACAAACAGGCGGCCGGAATTAATATTTGAAATGCTGCAAATCCGGTTATTGTTAATAAATATTTTTCCAGATAAATCGCACAAAGCACAATCAAAAAGTAAGAACTCAGATCTGCCAGTTTTTCTGCAATTGGTGTTGCTGTTTCTCCCGGAATCATCGTTACCGCAGTGGATGCTGCTACAGAAGCTGCCGTCAATTCCATTACCGTTTTCTTTTTCTCATCCAGAGACTGAATGGTCTTTGCATGAAACTCCGGTGATGTCGCATATTTCGCTAAAACAAAAACGGAAATTAGTGCAATCACAAGCGCAGCTGCAATCTTTATCATTTGTCTGTAATTATTCTTTGTCATACGAATCTCCATTTCGCGCCAAATCAAGGCAATTTTCTTCTGATATATTATTTTTTCCCTGCATGTTCCATA
>CAUCYJ010000060.1:0-12688 GCA_958446945.1 uncultured Lachnospiraceae bacterium
TGGAATCAATTCGCGGGGAATCGATCCCTCTTGAGCAGCGATGAGAGAACCAATTTCATCCCAGAGGAATTGTTTAAAGGAATCGAGCTCTTTCTGAACAAAAATGAAGTGGCAGCTCTGGGAATTTTTGGCAGTGGCTGTATAACGTCCGACCTGGAGAAGTTCTTCTAACAGATGCTGTGAAATCGGTTCCGGTTTGTAATCGCGTATACTGCGGCGAAACTTGATTGTGTGCAGCAGTTGTTCCGGAGAAAGTTCAAATGTTTCTTTGCGATATGTTTCTACATCTTCCATATCGTATTCCGGAATACTGACAGCAGAAACCGGACAGATTGCAACACAGTGTCCGCATAGAATACATGGACCTTTTATGTGGGCAGTGCCATCTATAAGTTCAATACGGCTGCCGACACAATCAGCGGCACAGGCGCCGCAGCCGATACATTTATCTTGATCAATAAAAACCATTTTGGACCTCCTTATATATGTCAGATCGGATAAAAAATCTGATGGGAATCTTATAGTATTGTATGAAATCGTATCGGGAAAATCAATGGTTTCTTTGAAAAACCGGTATAGATTTTTCAGAAAGCCTGGGGTACAATGAGACTGCGTAAGAAAAATAAGAAAGGCAGAGTGATAAATATGGATAAGCAAATTATTTTGGCATCTGGGTCTCCACGAAGGAAGGAACTGATGACATTAGCGGGATATACATTTGAAGTAAAGGTTAGTGAGAAAGAGGAGCATTATAAAAGTAATGTACCAGAAGAGATTGTAAAAGAGCTGGCGCTTCAAAAGGCAGAAGATGTGGCGGGACGGACAGCGAAGAAGAAACTGGCAGTCATTGGGTCAGATACGGTTGTGGCAGTGGATCAGGAGATTCTCGGGAAACCAAAGACAGAAGAAGAAGCTTTTGCCATGATTCGCAAAATCTCCGGAAGGACACATCAAGTTTATACGGGAGTGGCGGTGTTGGATTTCGATGATACCGGGAAATGTACAGTGACAAGCCATGCGGTAAAGACGGATGTGACTGTGTATCCAATGACAGATAAGGAAATACAAACGTATCTGTCATCGGAGGAAGTTATGGATAAAGCGGGAGCCTACGGAATCCAGGGACGGTTTGCCGTATTTATAGAGAAGATTGACGGCGATTATTATAATGTGATGGGACTGCCGATTTCCTATCTCTATCATGTGTTGGAAGGCAGGAATTAATTGGAAGAAGAAGCGGATATTCTGCGGACTGCCGGCAAACAAATATTTCCGATGACCATTAGCAGAAATCCGGCAATGAAACCAATCAATATGATGAAAGAAAAATTTTTGCGTGCACTGTCAAAATGTCCGGCGCCCATTTTACGTGAAATGATAGCACATCTGTTCCGACAAGGCGAGAGATAAAAATTCCATCTACAATTGTATAGAGCGACATAAAAACCATCATAATCATCGTCGGAAAGGCGAACTGCAGCAATGAAAAGAAGTTGAAATCTCCGGCAATCGAATTTTTCATAGTATGTCATCCTTTCTTTTTGCTTGAACATCTGATATGATAAACTATAGAGTAACACGATAGTCAAGCGGGAAAAGGAAAGAATTAAAAATGAATAAGAGCAGGTATTTAAGTACTGGAGAATTTGCAAAATTGAGCAGAACGACGAAGCATACACTATTTTATTATGATAAAATCGGATTATTTTCACCCGTAATCAAATTGGAAAACGGGTATCGATATTATTCTTACAGTCAATTGGATGTTTTTGATGTAATCTGCACCCTTAGAGATCTGGATATGCCGCTTGAGAAGATACAGGCATACATGAAAGGCAGGACACCAGAGAAGTTAATGGAAGTGCTAAAAGAAGAGGAAGAAATTATTGCAGGAAGAATCAGACAGCTTCGCAGGACAAAGGAATGGGTTCGGCGCAAAATGCTTCATCTGGAAACGGCGATGCAGATGGATGCAGATGCAATTGCTGTTTGTCTGGAACCAAATCGATATTTAGTTACAAGATATGTAGCATCATCTAATGAGAAAGCGTGGGCAAGAGCGATTGGAGAATTGTACGGATACTGTGAGAAGTATGAATTGCAGAGTCCATATGCGATTGGGTATCGGCTTGAAATGGAAGATGTTCGCCGAAAGAAATATACGGATTATCATACGGTTTATGAAATGTTTGATACCAATCCGGGAACCGTGGAATGCAGTCTGCGCCCGGCAGGAGAATATCTGACAGCCTGTCATCGTGGAGACTGGCACAAAGTAGGAGAAACTTATGAGCGTATGATTGCTTATGCAGATGCTCATGACCTTTGTCTGGGAGAATATTTCTATGAAGATACCATGATTGACAGCCTGACAGCAGAGCAGGAAGAGGAGTTTGTGACCAAGATTATTTGTCCTATTGTAGAAAAATATTCCGTTTCTAATGAACAGAAAAAGAAGTAAAGAGTAGAAGATGCAATAAAAATAGGGGATACGGTAACTAGTTGAAGGTACTGTATCCCCTACGCTATTGTATTGTGTTATTCTTCTCCGCCTAATTTGCTGGCAATAAACCAACCGCCAATAAATGTTATGATACCGATTGCTAATAATGGAATAGAGAACTGGCTCCAGTCCGTTTTCATAAGAATTGCAATTGGAGATGCAAGAATCAGACCAATGATTCCGTAATATGCGTGAATTTCGGCTTTTTTAAAGATAAATTCAATCAGTTTGGCAATAGCAAAAATTCCGATGACAATTCCAATACCAAAAGGAGCTAAGATTCCAAATACACGAAGAACTTCATTTAGATTGAAAGCAATCAGAGCGTCAATAAAGTCATTGATTGTTTCAATGATCGTATCATAGTAACCGAGCAGCATCAGCATCATAGAACCGCTGACTCCCGGAACAACCATTGTAGCTGCTGCAATGACCCCTACTGCAAACAGTTTCAGAATATTGACGAGACCAAAGCTTACGTCAGCAGCAGCGCCACCATTTTCACCAAGAACTGCCATTAGAATTACGATTCCGAAGAAGATGAAAAACGGAATCAGCTTGCCAGTAGAAACAGAATGACCTTTTACTTTCTTAAAGATAAACGGAAGACTTCCGGCGATAAGACCACAAAATGCAAAATTGGTTGGAATCGGATAGTTGGCTAACAAAAATTCAAATAATCTTGAAAGCAGTACAATTGCAAGTCCTGCGCCTGCAAAAATGGGAAGAAGTAATTTCATACTTTCTTTAAATTCACTTTTTAAATGGGTAATAGAATGAATCAGCTTATCATAAAGGCCCATAGCGACCATCATAGTTCCTCCGCTGACGCCAGGAATGATGTTAGCAATTCCTACCACCATACCCTGTAAGATTTTTTTTAACATGTTATTTCTCCTTGTTTTATATATTTTTTGTTTTCATATAGCAAGAACAGTTTTTAAGAAAAATATTTTTTTGCCAGTTCTTTAAATTTAGGAAGTGCATTGACAATTGTTTCGTAAGCAACACAATAAGCAATACGAACATATCCGGGACAGCCAAAGGAAGTTCCCGGCACGACCAGAATATTATATTCTTTTGCAGCGCTGCAGAATTCTGCTTCATTTTCAGTTGGTGTTTTCATAAACAGATAAAAAGCCCCTTGAGGTTTCACACATGAGAATCCACAATCGATCAAACCGTGATAGAGTGTTTCGCGGTTTCGATTGTAATAAGAAATATCTGTTTTTTCATTTAGGCATCGTTCTACAAGTTGTTGCTGCAATGTTGGTGCATTTACAAATCCAAGAATACGGTTGGCTACATTTGCCGCTGCATTTACTTTTTTGCTGTCAGTTACTTCGTCTGGGATGACGAGATAACCAATCCGTTCTCCGGGAAGAGACAGGGATTTACTATAAGAATAGCAGACAATGGTGTTATTGTAATAAGCAGTCAGAAATGGAACGTCCACATCATCATATGCCAGTTCACGATAAGGTTCGTCGGAGATTAAATAAATCTCATGACCATATGTCTGTTGTTTTTGCTCCAGGATCGCAGCGAGCTTTTTAATTGTTTCTTCAGAATATACAACTCCAGTAGGATTGTTTGGCGTGTTTACAATGACTGCTTTTGTATGCGGTGTAATTTTTGACTCAAATTCATTAAGTTTTGGCTGGAAAGTTTCGGTATCCGGTGAAATTTCTATGATTGTACCGTCAAAATTATTCACATAACTTCTGTATTCTCCAAAATAAGGAGCAAATACAATGACTTCATCTCCAGGATTTAAAAGAACTTTTAAAGCTACATTCAGACCTCCGGCAGCGCCCACGGTCATGGTTATATTTCGCTCTTTGAATGCAGTACCAAATCGTTGATTTAATGAATCGGCGACAGCCTGTCGTACACTGCTGTAACCGGCATTGCTGTTTGTGTATCCATGCAAAAGGAGAGGATCTTCTTCAGTAACAATGTCGATGACAGCCTGCTTCACTGCTTCAGGAGCCGGGACATTTGGGTTGCCCAAACTGAAATCATATACATTTTCCGGTCCGTAGAGTTTTGCGAGCCGATTACCTTCTTCAAACATTGCCCGGATTGCTGAACTATTTGCTACCATATGTTCCATTTTTTTTGATATCATGTCTGTATCCTCCAATTCGTATTGTATTATAGCATCGTTCAACTTTTTCGACAATCTGAAACTTATGTATCTTTTTGTGATTATTTTGTGAATTTTTTTTGTAAGACATGATGAATGGGAGACATAAAGACAGAAAAAATAATATAGATAATATAATTAACAGAAAAATAAGAAATATAATATAAAATGATTGACAAATATGCGGTTTAATGATAATATAAAACTACAAAATAACAAGAAGATAAAACAAATTTAAAACTTAAATTTATAAAACTATTCGTATAAGTTTAAAAGTTAAATTTTAAGATTACAATCTTCTAAATTATTTTGAAAATGTTCAATAGGAGGTATAGACCACCGAGAAGTTTAATTTGAACTTGAATTTTAAGAAAGAGAGGTACGGTCCAACAAAAACTTAAGCGAACATTCATAATTTTACGAAAGGAAGGTACAGACCACCAGAAACGTTATATTATATTTATAATCATCAACATTAAAAATGGTTGTAAGAAGAGGTAAAAAGAATGATTGAAGAATCAAATTAAAAGTGGGTATCAATTAATAAATGATTAGTTGGTATCCATTTTTATTTTATGTATTTCTTTCGAGAAAAATGTGGCTTTTTTGACGAAGTGTGCTATAATACAATTCGTATTAAAATGTGAACAGTAAACTATGTAGGCTAGGGGGATATTAAGATGGCTACAAGAAGAGCAATGAAAAAACAGGAAAAGAAAAATGCAGTTATGACAGATAGAAATGAGGCAGCAGTAAAAGAGGAGAAAGTTGTGGAAGAGGCAGCTGTAGAAGAAATAAAAGCAGAAGCAATTGAAGAGCCAAAGGAAGAAACGAAAGCGGCAGAAGTGAAAAAAGAACCTGCAAAAAGAGGACGTAAGCTGGGCTCTACAAAGAAAGAGATTAAAACAAGAATTATGATTCAGCACCAGGGAAAAGAAATTGATTCAAAAGATCTGATCGCAGCTGTAAAAAAAGAATGGACAAAAGGTAAAAATAAGATTGGTGATATGAAATCAATGGATTTATATGTTAAGCCTGAAGATGGTGCGGCTTATTATGTAATTAACGGAGATGTTACAGGTAAAGTAGAGTTTTAAGAAGATTAGGGGACACATATATGGAACTAATGAATTTATTAACGGAACTGACAGACAGTGTAGCTTCGTATGTGTCAGGAAATGAAATGACAATTTCGATTGCAGTCATTGTGCTGGCAGTCTTGACATGCTTTTTCGGAGTTAAAATCTTTCGCATCTGGATGGCATTGATTGGATTTTTGACGGGCTGTGTAATTGGTTTTTACATCCCGGTAAATGCGCTGCAGCTTAGCGTAGGAGTCGGATTAATTGCAGGCCTGATTGTAGGAATTGTATTGGCGGTTATATCTGCAAAGATTTATGTTATCAGCGTAATGTTTGCCAGCTGGCTTTTTAGTGCAACGGCGATGGTAGTAATCTTACAGCCTAAGACATGGCTATGGATGCTTGTTTGTGCAGGAATTGGAATTATCCCGGCGCTAATTAGTTTAAAATTTGCAGAACCGATGGTTATTATTGCAACAGGGATGTTCGGAGGAATTACAGTTGCTGCAAAGGGAGCAGAACTGCTTGGGTTTTCAGAGCAGATTATTGTTTGGATTGTCGGTCTGGTAGCTGCATGTTTTGGAATTATGGTGCAGTTTATTCTGGAAGGAAGAAAACAGGGAAAAAAAGAAGTTGCAGCGGCAAAGCATATCCGCTCAGAGAAGTCTATTGAGAATGAAATAGAGGCAGCTCGTTCGTTATTTTCAGATGACGAAGAAGAGTAGAGAAAAGCTTTATGATAAAACAGTACTGATTGAAGGGGAGATATTGATATACTCCTTTGAAAGTACTGTTTTTTTTATTTAGAAAGCAGGAGAAAACGTATCAAGAGATTGCGGTTGGGGGATAAAAAGAGTATAATTAAGAAAAGTGTAACGGTAAAGGGGGACTACTCTTGAAGATCGATATGCATTGTCATGTAAAAGAAGGATCGGTAGACAGCCGGGTTAGTTTGGAAGAATATATTCAGATACTGAAGGAAAAAGGATTCCAGGGGATGGTGGTAACAGACCACAATACTTATAATGGCTATCGCCAGTGGAAATATGTTCTGAAAGAAAAATATCAGGATGATTTTGTTGTTCTGAAGGGAATTGAATATGACACGAGGGATGCGGGGCATATCCTTGTGATTATGCCGGAAGGTGTAAGGATGCGCCTGCTGGAGCTTCGAGGACTTCCGGTGGCGGCGCTGATTGACTTTGTGCACAGGCATGGAGGAATTCTCGGACCGGCACATCCTTGTGGAGAAAAGTATCTCAGCTACGCACATACAAAGGGATATTATAATGCACCGGAGTATGCGAAACGATTTGACTTTTTTGAAGTGTTTAATGCGTGTGAATCTCCGGAATCCAACGAAGGCGCAATGAAACTGGCTGTGAAGTATCAAAAGCCGGGAGTAGGCGGCAGTGATGCTCATCGTCCGGACTGTGTAGGGATGGCGTATACAGAACTTCCGGAGCCGGTAACGTGTGAGACAGAGCTGATCGCACTGATTCGCAAGAAAGAGAATATTAAGGCAGGCGGTTCTAATTATAATAAAACAACGAAAGATAAAATGGGCAAAGCGAATAAGCTTCTTGTATATTCTTTCTGGTTTTATAATATGGGAGGGACCATTCTGCGTCATTATAAACGAAATAAGAAAAATCGTCTGGAGAATCCAATCGATCCGATTGATCCGATTGAAACTACCGTAGATATGAAAAAACATGGCAGAATAGGCTAATACCGGAAAGGATATATCAGAAAATATGTGGATACGAGAAGAACTGAAGATACGGGGAAAAAATTGCTTCTTGAAAAATTATTTGACAACAGTTGCAGTCGGGGCAATTCTGCTGCTTTTGAATGGAGATTTATTCAGGTTTCGTTTCGAGTTTGATATTGATACGGTAAGGGATATGATCTGGAATGGTTTTCATTCCATTGAGATGATGGGAATTACTGGATTATTCAGCATGTTGGTAAGTGGTCTTGTAAGTATGATCGGGCTGCTTGGGATTTTGTTTACAATTTTTGTGAAAAATATCCTTGAAGTTGGAGCAAAACGTATGTTTATGGAGAACCGCGAACATAGGACAGGCGTTGGGACAATTTTGTACGGATTTCAGAGTAAAGGGTATGGAAATGTGGCGCTGACACTGTTTTTGCGTGACCTTTATACAGCGCTTTGGACATTGCTGTTTATCATTCCGGGAATTGTAAAATCATATGAATACAGGATGGTACCATACATTCTGTCTGAGAATCCGGAGATGCCTCATCAGAGAGCGTTTGAGATCAGCCGGCAGATGATGACAGGACAGAAGCTGGATACATTTATTCTTGATCTGTCTTTTATCGGATGGGCAATTCTCGGAGGACTGACTTGCGGAATTGTTAAAATCTTTTATTTGAAGCCTTACTATGAGGCGACTTATGCAGAACTTTATGCAGTATTTCGCGCACATGCATTTTACACAGGTGCATTGACGTATACAGACCTGCCGGGGTATGGAGAAGCAGATGATGAGTATATCAGGAGCTAGAGATTATGACAGAGTATAGAACATTGCTAAGACGTCAGAGGGCGTACTATCAAAGCGGAAGAACGAGAAGCTATGGCAGTCGGATGAAAAGTCTTGACAGGATGTACTGTTGGATTGAAGTTCATGAGAAAGAGATTGAGGAGGCGCTTCGGGCTGATCTTGGGAAGGCGGCTTTTGAAGCTTACGCAACAGAAATCGGTATCGTGAAAGAAGAAATCCGGTTTCATCAGAAACATCTTCGCCGTTATATGAAGATTAAGAAAGTTAAGACACCGGTTACACAATTTCCGGCAAGCTCTTTTATCTATCCGGAACCGTATGGAGTGGTACTGATCATGTCGCCGTGGAATTATCCGTTTCAGCGTACGATCGCGCCGCTCGCAGCAGCATTGGCCCCGGGAAATTGTGCAATTGTGAAACCATCGGCCTATGCAGCCTGTACATCTGAACTTTTGAAGCAAATGATTGGAGAACTTTTTCCAAAGGCCTATGTTTGTGCTGTGACAGGAGGAAGAGCAGAGAATGAAATGCTGCTAGAGGAGAAATTTGACTATATCTTTTTCACGGGAAGCAGTTCTGTCGGAAGGTATGTGATGGAAAAGGCAGCGCGCCATCTTACTCCGGTCAGTCTTGAACTGGGAGGGAAGAGCCCTTGTATTGTTGAGGAAAGCGCAGATATCCGTCTGGCGGCAAGGAGAATTGTTTGGGGAAAGTTTTTGAATGCAGGTCAGACTTGCGTGGCGCCGGACTATCTTCTTGTGCATCATAAAATAAAAGACAAGCTTGTAACTGCAATCTGCAGTGAAATTAAAAGAGCTTATGGGGCAAACCCATTAGAAAGTTCGGAATATCCGCATATTATTAATGAGAAACATTTCAAAAGGTTGTGCGGTCTGCTGCGAGAAGGAAGATTGCTGACTGGCGGAGAAGTACGTGAAAAGACGCTGCAGATTGCGCCTGCGCTTGTGGATCAGGTTAGTTGGGATGCAGCGGTTATGCAGGAAGAGATTTTCGGACCGATTCTTCCGATTATAACATTTTATGATATGAAAGAAGTGATCGACAGTGTGAGAAGCAGACCGAAACCATTGGCGCTGTATCTTTTCACAAGGAAGAGAAGTGTTGAAAAAGAAATTTTGCAAAACCTTTCTTTCGGAGGAGGATGTATTAATGATACAGTGGTACATCTGGCGACAAGTCATCTTCCTTTCGGAGGAGTTGGAGAAAGTGGAATGGGTTCCTATCACGGTCAGGCAGGGTTTGATACATTTACGCATAAGAAAAGTATCATGAAGAAATCACTTATAGTTGATGTTCCGGTACGTTATGCGCCATACAGAAAGAAACTTTGGATCGTAAAAAAACTGATGCGGTAAGTCAGTAGAATTTATTATAAGCAAAAAGGATATGTCAGATTGGCATATCCTTTTTGTGTCGTGTGATTTTGTATGTACGATTCTGTATAAAGTTATTTATGCAAAGATCTCAGATAGTCCTGAAGATCTTTCAGAGCATTGGAATAGCGGGAAGAATGCATATGTGGAAAGGCTTTTACAATACGTTTGTGGACTTTATTGTATTGATTTCGCAAATCCTGATAGTGCTCCAGCAGTTCTTTCATATGTTCTTTGATATCTTCGGTAAACTCTTCTCTGCGCTCCCTGATATCTTCGGAAAGCTCTTCTCTGCGTTCCCGCAGATCTTCGGAGAAATATTCCCGGCGTTCCTGAAGCTGCTGTACGAGTTCATCAAAGTGTTTTTTGTAGTCATCTTTGAACTCCAGTGTTTCCATAACATTTTTGTAAATATTTTCGCCGAGTCGGTCAGAAATAGAATGAAGTTCCTCGGCAATCTGTTCCATGCGCTCAAGACGTTTGTTCATCTTGAAGATACCGGAAGCGGTTACATAAGTGTCGATCAGAATCATAATTCCGAAAACAGCGATGAGAATCCATCCGAGTGTGTGCGGCAGGAAATGGATACCTGCTGCGATGAGCGGATGAAATACTTTGACGATAAATATGCAGGCAACACCCCAGATTAATGAAAACAGCAAGCAGACATAGCCATTAAGGTTAAGGGGCATATTGGAATAGTCCCACCAGCGGCTGTGGAATAGTTTCTCAAGAAGAAATCCGGTCAGCCATTCCAGAGCAGTAACGACGATTGTTGAAACAAGATAAAGAAGAAGCAGATTATCTTGAAACGGTGTCAGGAATAAGATGACGGTACTGACGCCAAAACCGTAAATCGGGCAGATAGGACCATTTAGAAAGCCGCGGTTTACGAAATGATGTTCCTTAAAAGCGGCAAAGGCAACCTCGGTGCACCAGCCAAGAAATCCGTAAATAAAAAAGTTTAAAAGATAATGATACACGATAAATTCCGTCCTTTCTGGTAAGTTTGTATTATGTTGATATATTATAAGCGGAAATAAGAACTGTGTAAATAAAAAACTAACTTTTTACAGGAGATTTGCTGATAAAACAGAAAGAGAATATAATGATAAACAGATTGATTTTTCTTAATCTCTTTTAACTGCTTTCTTATCCAGTTGTAGTGGAGTTCTTGCGCCAATTTTGGCGTATATGCTAGAATAACCACCATAACAAGGTAAGGTAGGATACTGATTATGGGAATGACGATGACACAGAAGATTCTTGCTGCCCACGCAGGACTTCCATCCGTGGAGGCAGGTCAATTAATAGAAGCAAAATTAGATGTGGTAATGGCCAATGATATTACCGGCCCTATGGCTGTTCCGGTATTTTATCAGATGGCAGAGAAAGTGTTTGATCCGGAAAAAGTAGTGCTTGTGCCGGATCATTTTACACCGAATAAAGATATTAAATCAGCGGAAAACTCAAAGTCCATCCGGGAGTTTGCAAAGAAGCAGGGACTGAAATGGTACTTTGAGATCGGACGTATGGGAATTGAACATGCAATCCTTCCGGAAGCTGGAATCACTGTGGCAGGAGAGTGTATTATCGGAGCCGATTCACATACTTGTACATACGGGGCGCTGGGAGCATTTTCCACAGGAGTAGGAACAACAGACATTGCTACAGGAATGGCGACAGGCGAACTTTGGTTTAAGGTGCCGGGGGCGATTCAATTTGTGCTGACAGGGAAACCATCGCCGTATGTGAGCGGCAAAGATATTATCCTCCATATTATCGGGAAGATCGGTGTAGATGGAGCGCTCTATAAATCAATGGAATTTGTAGGAGACGGCATTTCAGAATTGTCCATGGATGATCGCTTCACAATGGCAAATATGGCAATTGAAGCAGGAGCAAAAAACGGAATCTTTCTTGTGGATGAAAAAGCCGAGAACTACATGAAAGAACACTCTGAGAAGACATACAAGATTTATACGCCGGATGAAGATGCTGTGTATGATGAAGTGGTTGAGATCAATCTTGGTGATGTACGGCCAACAGTAGCATTTCCGCATTTGCCGGGGAATGCCAAGACGATTGATGAGATTGAGGCAATGGAACCGATTAAGATTGATCAGGTTGTGATTGGTTCCTGCACAAATGGACGTATGGAAGATATGAGACGGGCAGCTGCCGTTTTAAAAGGTCATACAGTACATCCGGATGTGCGTGTCATTGTGCTTCCGGCAACGCAAAAGATCTATAAACAATGTATCAAAGAAGGCATTGTAGATATTTTTATTGATGCCGGATGTGCATTCTCTACACCGAGCTGCGGACCATGTATGGGAGGACATATGGGAGTGCTTGCAGCAGGAGAGAAATGTGTTTCTACGACAAATCGTAATTTTGTAGGTCGAATGGGGCATGTAGATTCATTGATTTATCTGGCGTCACCGGAAGTGGCGGCAGCCAGTGCAATTGCCGGTTATATAGCAAACCCTGAGAAAGTAGGTGACAGATCATGAGAGCGTGCGGACATGTATTTAAATATGGAGATAATGTAGATACGGATGTTATTATTCCGGCAAGATACCTGAATTCTTTCGATGCGAAGGAACTCGCAAGTCATGCGATGGCAGATATTGATCCGGAATTTGTAAATAAGGTGCAGGAGGGAGATCTCATTGTTGCGAATAAAAACTTCGGATGTGGTTCTTCCAGGGAACACGCACCGCTTTGTCTGAAAACTGCCGGCGTAAGCTGTGTCATTGCAGAGACTTTCGCCAGAATTTTCTACCGCAATGCAATTAATATCGGACTTCCGATCATTGAATGTCCGGAGGCAGCGAAAGGTATCGAAGCAGGCGATGAAGTAGAAGTTGACTTTGACAGTGGTAAAATTTATAACCACACAAAAGGAACCGAATTTCAGGGGCAGGCATTCCCGGAATTTATGCAAAAGATCATAAAGGCCGGAGGGCTTGTTAATTATACGAATATGAGACGATAAGAGAGTGTTTGATACTTCCCGCAGG
>CAUCYJ010000061.1:0-12681 GCA_958446945.1 uncultured Lachnospiraceae bacterium
TACGTTTTCAAAGCAACCATGTTGATAACTTGCCAATGCCAAATCTGCCATCATCTGTGCATCTGTATGCGCTTCC
Source organism: uncultured Lachnospiraceae bacterium (assembly GCA_958446945.1). Lineage (GTDB taxonomy): Bacteria > Bacillota > Clostridia > Lachnospirales > Lachnospiraceae > UBA9414. The sequence continues at coordinate 77 of CAUCYJ010000061.1, forward strand.
GGCCATGTAACCCCACAAGCATCCATGAGATCTGTCGTGATCATATTCATCATTCCCCCAGGACAGATACATGGCGGACGATCCACTTCTTCCTGTCTCAAAGCGCGTTCCAAACGTTCTTTTTCCGTAAACATACATTTTCCTCCCATTACTTACGCAAGATCTAATAATCTTTTTGCCAGTTTTACAGCTTCCACTGCATTCACGGAATATCCGTCCGCTCCTATTTCATTCGCAAACTTCTGTGAAACCGGACTTCCACCAACCATGACTTTTACTTGATCACGAATCCCTTGTTCCTTTAATTGCTCAATTACCGTTTTCATTCCAATCATTGTAGTTGTCATTAGCGTAGAAATACAGATTAACGGTGCTTGGATTTCTATTGCTTTTTTTACAAATGCTTCCGGCGGAACATCTCGTCCTAAGTCATACATCTCAAATCCAGCTGTATCCATCATGATCTTCACCAGATTTTTTCCAATATCATGAGTATCTCCCTCTACAACTCCAATTACCGCCTTCGGTTTTTCTCCGCTTTGTGCACTTTCAGGAAGGTGTGGACGCAGCACTTCCAACCCAGCATACATAGCATCCGAACAAAGAAGAATATCTGTTACAAAATACTCTTCTTCATCATAAAGATCCGAAGCTTTATTCATGCCATCTACAAGACCATCCATAATCCCGTCAAATGCCGGATAACCTGCTGCAATATATTCTTCAGCAACGTCGACTACCTCTTCCTCTTCCATCTCCAATACACATTCCGACAGTTTTTCTAATAATTCTTCTTTTGACTTTGCCATTTTCATTTCCTCCAAATTCCATTCCCTTTTCATAAAATATAAGCTTATCTTTTCTTCCCGTATAATCTAGCTGCTTCCATAAACCAATCTACTTTTTCAGGTGAAGTTCCGTCCGGAATATCACAACCAGTAGTAAGATGAAATCCCTTCTCAGCAGAACTTCCAAGTTCTATGCATTTTTGAACATCTGCAAAAATCTCTTCTTTTGTACCATTCAGCATGCTCTGTACAGGATCTACATTGCCGGCAATTGGTACTTTTTTTCCTAATTCTCGCGCAGCCCTGTCCAAATCCACAATATTGTCTAAGCTAATTTCATTTAACTGATATTGTTCGATATACTTCCAAATACTATAGGTAGCCCCACACATATGAAGAGATACTTTCTTTCCGGTTCTCTCCAGTGCATAGTCTGTCAATTCTTTTGTATAAGGAAAAACGAATTTCTCATATAATTTTGGTCCGATCAGCGCCGGATTTGCCACAGGATCTGCCATCGCAATTCCTACGCCATATTGTGCAAATGCATCAATACAGCTCTTTTGGGAATCCACAATAATGCGAAGTAATTTCTGCACTTTATCGCCATTTCTTCTACAATCGCGTAAAAGCAGCTCAATCTCTCGCAAAAATGATGCAATTGTAAGGGGACCTCCAATGCTTATCTCAACAGGAACAATCTCTTCTGCAGATTCTTGGAGCATCTCTGCTGCCTGTAAAAATCTTTGAATTACCAAATCATTTCTTGCATTTACAGGTTCTAAGTATTCTAATTTACTGTAATCATCCAAAACAAGACTTCCTTGTTTCTTATCCGGAACCTGATCTGCTAACGCATCTGATATCCCTCTTGTATTCGGTCCGATTCCTAATCTGTCAAAGCCGAATCTCTGATAAGACATCAGTTCTGCTTTTACCATATTTTCTGCAGAATCCCAATATTCTTCCGGTGTCATTCCCCCTAATTTACATCTGACATTGCCTATAAATGGTACACTCGGTATTCTGTCATAGGATAAGCCATGCTCGTATGCATAGATACGTTCCAATGGAGTCATTTCATCCGCATTATGTTTTTCCAATCTCATAATTACCCCCTGCCTTTCTCTTAAAGATTATCATGATTTTCAAACAGTATCAATCGTTTCCTATTTTCATTTATAGATTTTTTCTATATGTAGTAACTTCTTATTGCTTTTATCAATTTTACTTTGTCTAAAAATACTTCTACAATAGAAAGTGTGAAACTTATTTCTATAGGAGGAAAAACTAATGAAAAAGAAACTTTTAAGCTTGTTGCTTTGTACTTCCATGCTTGCAACACTTGCAGCTGGCTGTGGAAGCAAAGCCAAGGAAGCAGACAAACCAAAAGAAGGAGAGCCTACTACACTTACTATGTGGCTGCCTCCTCTCGATGAAGACACAGAAGGAAACTTTAAGAAGCTTCTTGCCGGATGGGAGAAAGAAAATAATTGTACTGTAGAAATGGAAATCATTCCATGGGGTTCTTATGAAGAAAGATGGTCTACAGGAGTTGCAGGTGGAGAAACACCTGATATCGGTTATATGTATGTGGAAATGTATCCTACTTATATCTCTTCCGGACTTGTAACAGACTTATCCGACATGGTTGAAGAAGAAGATTACAAAGAATATCTCTTCCTGGATCGTGGTGAAATGATGGGTGGATTATACGGTGTTCCTATCGTAACCGGTGTACCATTCGTCCTTTATTATAATCAGGATATTTTAGATTCTATCGGGGAAAAGGCTCCTGAGACATGGGAAGACTTTGCTCGTATCTGTGAAAAAGCTACAAAAGACACAGATGGCGATGGTAAGATTGATCAGTACGGATATGCTGTAGGTCTTAATAGTGGAAGTATGAGTAATCTTTATGTTTTAAATTCTTATATGTATAGCTTATTATGGCAGGCTGGCGGAGATATCTACACAGATGATCTGAAAGAAGTAGCTTTCAATGGAAAAGCTGGTGTAGAAGCCTTAGAATTTTTCAAGAGTTTACAGCCATATATGCCAGAAAATGCAATGTCACTTTCTGGTCAAGATGCATTCTCTACAGTATTTGCAGAAGGCAAAGCCGCTTTTGGTGTAACTCGCTCCTCTGCTTCTAATGAAACAACCTTTGCAAAAGATTACCCAAATCTTAAAAACTGGGACTACGTAACTTCTTTGAAACATAAAGAATATGGTACATTCGGTGCTGCTGACTGTCTCTCTGTAATGTCTACATCCAAACAGCCTGAGCTTGCACTTGATTTGATCAAATACATTACAGGTCCTGAGTTTATGACAGAATATCACAAAGTAGCTCCAGGTGCCCCTCTTACAGCAAGCGAAGAATATGTAGGAGATCCTAAAATGGAACGTATCGTTACAGAAGATCGTGATAAATGGCGTCCATTACAGGCTGGTCCTTGCGGAAGTGAAATCCTTGAAAACTACGCAGCTCATATTCAGGCTGTCATGGAAGGAAAACAAGATGTAAAGGCAGCATTAGATGAATCTGCATCCTATGCAAATGACTTGTTAAAAGAGTACTACGCGGAAAACGAATAAAAAGAATCGAGGCACTTATGAAAAAAAAGAAAGGACTATCCGTCCTTGCGCCTTATCTTTATATCGCACCAATTGCAATGATCCTGCTTACTTTTGTAGCGGGGTCATTGATTCTTGCAATATATTTTAGTTTTACAAAATATAATATCATCACACCGGCGCAATTTAACGGATTATTTAATTATCAAAGACTATTTCGTGACTCCAAATTACATCTTTGCATTATCAATACTTTAAAGATTGCTGCAATCATCGTGCCATTTGAAATCGTAAGTTCTACTCTTTTTGCAATACTAATTTCTTCTCGTAAAGATACCGTGCTTGGAAAAATTGCAAAGGCAGCCCTTTTCGTTCCTGTGCTTTCTTCCAGCGCTGTTATCGGTACTGTTTGGAACACAATTTTAAATGGTGGACATCCGGCAGTAAAAGCGATCTTTGGTGTATTTGGAATTGATCCCACACTTCTTCTTGGCAGCAGTAAAACTGCTTTTATTGCCGTTGCCTTTATCATTGTATGGAAAGGTATGGGCTATTATATGGTAATCACGCTTGCTTCTCTTACCTCTATTTCGGATACTTTTTACGAGGCAGCCAAAGTAGACGGCGCTACAAAATGGGATTGTTTAACCAAAATTACATTACCACTTTTGAAACCTACTATTATCATGAACATTTTTTTATCAACGATAAGTGCTATGCAAGTGTTTGATATGGTCTATACTATGACCGGCGGCGGTCCATCGATGTCTACTACAACATTAAGTATGTACGCATATCAACTCACCTTCAAAGGGAACAAAGCCGGATATGCTATGGCCGTTTCCAATGTACTGATGTTGATTGTTTTAATCATCGTATTATTCCAACAACGCTTTATTAAACACGAGAATTCAGAAATATAAGAAGGAGAACATGAAATGAAAAAGACATCTCGTTTACTAGTTGATATTTTTCTAATCATCACAATCTTACTGTGCATTCTTCCTTTTTTATACATGATTCTCATGTCATTAAAAAGTACTGTGAATGCATATGATTTTGATTTTGCTTTATCAAAACTCACCTTAAAACATTATAAAAATATTTTTACAAACTCAACATTCCTACGCTATTTTTTCAATAGTGTATTTGTTGCAATATCCGGTGTGCTTCTTACATTATTTACAAGCTGTACTGCTGGTTTTGCATTTGCGAAATTAAAATTCCGTGGAAATGATAAACTTTTCTTTCTGCTGATTTTATCGATGTTAGTTCCATCGGGTGCCATACTTGTTCCACTTTACTTAGTCGTACGTGGTCTTGGCTGGGTCAATACGTTCCGCGCTCTTATTTTACCTCTGCCAACTGCTTTTGGTGTATTTGTTATGAGAAATGCTATTATGGCTATTCCAGAAGAACTCATTGAATCTGCAAAAATAGATGGAGCTACTACCAGTAAAATTTTACGGACTGTCATTTTGCCTTTGGTAAAATCTTCTATGCTGACAGTCGCAATTTTCACATTTATTGGCGCTTGGAATAACTTTACATGGCCACTCATTATCACTACTGATGATGCTTATCGTACACTTCCACTTGCTTTAAAAGCAATGCAGACACAATACGATACGGATATCGGACTTACAATGGCTTGTGCAACCTGTACGTTCCTTCCTCCATTTATTTTCTATTTGTTCTTACAATCCAAATTTGAAGAAGGAATGTCCATGAGTGGACTCAAAGGATAAAAAAAATGTTGGAATCATGATGACAACTCATGTTCCAACATTTTTAATTTTTTAGGAAGCAGAACTTAATCTTGCTATTTCTTTATTTACTTTATTTCGTAATGCAATCAAATACATATCTGATTTTGGATATCGCTTAAATGTAAGTGGTTCATCCAAATCTTCTTCGATTAATTCCATTACATATTCTTTACTTGTCAGGCTTTCTAACAATTCCAATGCTCGCAAATCTGTTAATGCTTCGTAATGAACCATCATGCGAATGGATTCTTCCGGATGCCCGTCTGCTCCCGGATATACAAGGAATGGATCACCTGCCGGGAATCCATTGGCTGCATCTGTCACCTGATATGGATTAATGTGTTCATAAGAATGTTGACTATTGTAGAAATTATACCCCCAATGTAAAATGCCAATAATGTCATATTTATACAGCTGAATTCCATAAATGCGGTTTCTGGCAGATGGCATTGACATAAACCGGTTACTTACTTCGTAAAACTGTCCTGTACAATAATATGTCCACATGTCTGTAAGACCATGTTCTAAAAATTCTTCAATCTCGTTATTTCCCGGAATTGGTTTGCTGATCAAACCGTGCTTATAAAATTCATAGCTGGAAAGTGCATCAAATGTATGGAATCCATCTAACATATTGCCAAGAGATTCTTTTGCAGCTTTAAAAGTCTCCAAGTGTTCTTCTCTTGGTTCATCTGAAATATGAAAGTATGTCACTTCTGCAATTCCCCACTCTTTTAACTTCTCAACCAGTCTCGGAAGAAATGCCTGTAAAAATCTTGTATATTCCCCAACTGCCGGTGTATGCCATCCAAAAATCCGCTCTTCTTTTCCATCTACGAGAGCCATAACTTTTGGTGCATACTTTGCTCCCCATTGTGAGAATAGATGAGACATTTCATAGTACTCGATCCCACACTTTTTACAAAGGTCTACCCAGCGTTTCATTTTATCAAACCCAAAATGATATTCGCCATTCTTCACTTCCACCTCGATGAGCTGAGTCGTTGTACGATCATTGCCCACTTCCATATCTAACGGATAGGTAAACAATGGAACCATCATCATATTACAGCCTCGATCTACATACTCGTGGAAGTAATTTTCCAGTATCTCCCAATGCTTTTCTGAAAAAACATCCACATGATAATAGTCTGCAAGGCAATCTGCGTGGAACCATTCCGTATGCATAATCTTCTGTTTTGGAAGATGAACGCCGATCACTGTAATTTTTCTTTTTGCAGAACATATTACAGCAGCATCTTTCACAAGCTGAATTTCAATCTCATAGTCTCCTGCCGGAATTTCATCCGTCAGTTTCACATCGATCCACAAACTACTCCACTGATGAGAGCGGATAATTACTTTTCCATCTTTGATGTCCTTCAACAAATCCGGATAGAGTCCTGATGTCGTTTTTAAATAATTGTCATCTACAATTCCATTTGTAGCACGTCCCACTGGAACCTGTTCTACCGTTCGAACACGTACATACTCAGCGATTGGTGAAATGACTTTTACATCTACGCGTTCTCTCAGAAAATGATTTCCGGTATATGCAACCTGATAGGATACGGTCTCGTCCCAAAGTCCACTTAATTTTACACATTCTGGCCGATACACCGGTTCTTCATCCGGAAATACCTTCACCAAGGAGCTTAACACTTTCATCTGATACTTTATTTCTCTTTTTTCTCTCATTGTTTTATTTTCTCCTTTTTTCTTCTCATCCTATTAAAAGTATAGCATTATTTTTTTAAGAAGTATAATTGATACATTCTATATAAGTATAGTTATTATAGTCTTTTTCTATATATTTAACTATTTTATATAAAATGAAACTTCACTTCCCTGTGATCTAAATCCAAGATCTGCTGATGCTTGCTAAAGTCGTTTCTTTTATCAAAGCAATATTCTTAATTCCCAAATTGATTGAGCAAAAAAAGATTATACAAGCACTTGATAAAAACAGAAAAATAAATAAATCAAATAGACCCTCTCATTGTATTCAAAAACAGATATTACGGAAGATAATGAAATAGCTCAAAATAAGACCTCTATTTTTCAGACAGGATAATCGAATCAAAGTACATTTCTTAACCCGCTTCATCAAATTATTAATCTATCATTTATTTGAAAAGAAGCTTGAAGAAAAGTTTATCTTCAGTCATCTTTTAGAAAATTTAAGGAATATGAATATTACATTCTTATCTAAGGACAGTGGATATTCTTTCTTATAATTGAAGAAACGGCTACAAATCCCATATTTATTTACTGGGATTGTAACCGTATTTTCATTTTTTAACTGTCAAAGATAGGAGTGACTTGCATTTTCTATATTGATAGAAAAAATATTGAACATCATATACCATCAAGATATTTCTTATGTTACATCTCTGCAATGTTTATTTTTATTTCTTGTTTTGCTTCAACTGTTCTTTAAATAACTTTTTCATAACAGATACACCTTTTGACGAAGTAATATCTGCTTCGCTTAATTTTCCAACCTTAACCATCTTACAAACTTCTATAAAAGCTTTTCCCATTGCTAATGTAACGAGACCTGCTGTCCCTGCTGAAATAGCTCCTCCTACCACACTTCCTGCTCCAGGAACCAATTTCACCAAATTAGTAGCGATTGTCTTTCCAACAATAGCTGCACCTCCTGCTCCGATAACAGTAGTAACAAGCATTTTTAGCCCCTCTTTTCCTATATTGATTCTATAGATACCACAAATTGTCGCCATTAAAGTAACTTGCTCCCCTATTAAAAGTGGAGCATCCGCAAAAGGAATAGGAATTGCTCCTGTTGTTGCCGTTGCTGCTACAGCAACAGCGACAGCATTTTCTGCCTTTTCATTCATTTCAGTAATTTCAAGTCTTTTTAATTCATCATTAAATTCTCTATCCATGTTATAACCTCCGTCTTTTTATCACATTAGAAAAAAATTATCTATATCTTCTTCACTCTTCAAAATTAAATCATCATCAACCCCCACATCTCTTGCTAAATTTATTGAACCATCAAAGGCAATATTTACATTTTCATCAAATGCTAATTTTTCAAGATCTTTAAATCTTTCAATTGCTTTTCGAACCTCCATAACAACTTGGAGATACTGAACATTTAATTGTAAATTTAATTGAGCAATTTCTGCATTGTAATTTTCAATTATCTTTTGAGACCTCAAAGCCCCTTGTTTTTTACATAATTCATATACAAATTCACCAGCCACATTACCGACAACAGCACCAAGAACTGGAATTGGTATTAATACTTGTCCAGCTACTGATGCAATTGCACTAACTGAAACATCTAAACAAACTGTTTCACAGTTTATTATAAAATCTTCCTCAGAAACTTTACTTTCTTGCAAAGCTTTCACTTGTGCTGCAATTCCAAAGGCAGCTGTTACATATGCAGATGCCACATTAGCAGGAGTTGCCGTGAAATTGGTTAGCACATATATTGCTCCTCCTCTTATACCACCTTTAAAAGTACTTTTTCCAGAATCAATACCAATATCCTTCCAGTCATCTGAAGAAAACTCAGAAAAATTTTTTTCCTTCCTCTTTTTAGCCACAGACATACAGAACGCAACTCCACCTTCAATAGCCGCACTTACTCCAGCCGCCTTCATTCCTTCTTTTAAGGTAGGTTGAGATTCATCATATGCTTTTTTCCGTTGCTTTTTATCTTCTTTTTTAATGTTTTCTTCTTCTTTTTTAACCGTTTGATTTGCTGTACCCTGTTGAACCTCTCCATATCCAACAACCGCCGGATTTATATCTTTTCCTAACTTCAATCCCGTAATTTTCAAGAATTCATCAATTTTTTTTGCAAGATAATAATCTGAAGTACTTAGTTGTGATGGATTTTTTTTATACATATCAAGTAACTCTATAAGCTTATCATATTGATCCTTAGGAATATCATATGAGCCACCATTTTTAATAAAATCTGGGTATGTTTCCATATGCTCCAGCAATGCATGTTTTCCAAAAAATGTATTTCTTAAACTATTATAGAATTTCGATTGAACCTGTTGTCCATTACGAAGATAATCTTCTGGAGCAGTTCTACCAACTCCCTGCAAAGTATGATCTTTACTCAATCCTTGAATAATTCTCCTAGCATTAGCAATATTAACTTGTATATGTTCAGCTATTTCTCCATGCTTAGTTAATGGATTGCCAAGAATGCGTGCCGGATCTCCAAGGAATTTTTTTATTTCATTAAGTTCCTTCATTGCCGCTTCTAAATTGATATCCTGCTGCCTTAGTTTTTCAATAAGTTCATCCAGACGCGCTTGATTAAGATATGTAATCCAAGATGCAATTGCTTGTTCCTGCGTACTTTTTATTGCACGATTAACACCTTCTGCCATAGCTTACCTCCTTATGCAATAGTCTCATTTAACAATACAGACATACTTCGTGTATTATTAATCAAAGTGCCAAGAAAGCTTTTGTCTTCAGTAGAAATCGAATTATAATTCATATTCATAAATCCAGTGATTCTATTCCTTTGCTTATTCATGTCATTATATAACAACTCTGTCTTTGACTTTAATCCTTTTGTTTTCTCATTTGCCTCATCCAATGCTTCCCTTGCTTTTACAATTTCTTTAGCTTCTTTAACAGCCTCATTCGCTATTTTCTTATTTTTATTTGTTAATGATATAAGTGAGACTCCTGTCGAGGTAGCTGTTATCCCCCATCCTATTGGGCCTGCTAATGCTAAAAACGCTTCCCCTACTGCTAAACCTGCTCCTTCTTTCACAACAAAGCCTGCAAAAGTTCTTCCAATCCATGCAACAGCTGCTTTTTGAGCAGCTGCACCAGAAAGTGCACTAATGGCTGTTCCTGTTGATGCAGTTCCAAATGTGGTTGCTATACTCATCATCACAGTTGGCGCCATAGATGCCACCCCTATACCGGCAGCTGCACCACCTGCGATATCGATTCCCGCTTTTAAAGATTGATGATATGCTTTTTTTGCATACTCTTCTGTTTCACTAAATTCAATTAATTCTTTTCCAATTTTACCCATTTCAGTGTCAAATTCCTTTGGTGTATTTGCGATACTATTAATAACTCGTTGAACCAATTTAATCAATTCTACAGATTTCTTTCGAACTGAATATAACTGTTCACATGACTTTCCCATTGCTTCATAGGAACAATTGTACTTCTTTAACATCTCATCATGAATTTTTAATGCTTCCTTTTTTAAATTACTGTTAAACATAAACCGAACCTCCTAAATAATTTTTATATTATCTCCTTGACTTCTAATCCACATGTCGATTCCATCCCCAAATACTTCCGCTGAAATCGTATAGATGTTCTTTTTGCCATCTTCAGATAACTTTTGTTTTTCTACTTTTGCAGTTGGTAATCTATCCAAAATTGATTCTACGGAATAGCCTGAGTACTCAAAATTTATTTTCCTAAGCTTTCCACCATACATAAACTGTATCCGTTTTCTAAATTCTCCTTCTTCAAATCTGTCAGAATATGGAATTCTGAAATTTTCATCTAATCTTTTCAATTCCTGTATCCTATCAATTCGATAAATAGTTGGATACTTGTCATCCTGCACTCTAAAATTTTCTCGTACTTCTACATCATCAATAAAAGCCGCAAGATAAAAATAGTATTCTGAAAACATAATAGCTAATGGTCTTAGCATTCTTGTTTTAATGCTTGATCCGCGAGTCCCTTGATACTTAATTTCGATGTAATTATGTTCTTTAATTGCAAGTCCCAAATCCCATAATTTATCAACAAAAACAGATTTGTGCTGCAGTTCGATATAATGGAATTGCTCATTTCCTATTAATTCCTTTATAACTTTTTGATTTGATTCCGGAACACATTGCATAATTAGTTTATTCAACATCATATCCACTTCTGATTTCGTAAATGCTCTACTATCAAGAATAATTTTGCATATTGCTAAAATTTCACTATTACTAAATTTTGATTGATATATCTCTTTTAGATAGTATCCTTTTTTTGTTCGGTCATATATAACCTGTCTTTCAACCCCATCATTTACAATGACTTCTGCTAAATAATTACGAATTTTATCTATATCTCTTTGGATACTTCTTTCATTCACAGCAAATTTAAGAGCTTCTTCATATTTGTTGATGACTGCACCACTCATCAATCTAGTATAGATATCAAGTACTCTTTCCACCTTGTCTACACTATCTTCCACGCCTCTCCCTCCTTGTATCATTTAGAGATATTTATATATTATCATAAAACATAGACATATTATGTCATTCTAACTTATTTTTAAAAGAATTCAGAGACACCCCTTCCTATTAAACAATACCAAAAAATAATAGATACAACAGAGTATCATAATTCACTGTAAGGGCATATATTCATTGATAATATATATGACATAATAAATTTCATAAACAAAGATGATATTTTAACTATTTGTCCTCCATCCACTGAAAAATAGATTCTCAGCATCGTTTCTTTCAACCGTAAAATAAAAACACTTTCCATAATCTTCTTGAAAAATAGCATATACTGCATAATGTAAAGATGCCTCTTTTGGTTTTAAAAATATAATCTTAAGACCAAAAACGTCATCTATTATTCGAAATGATAATAAACCTTTTATCGAAAGATACTCAATCAATACCGATGTAGAGCTCTAACTCATTAAAAATGAGCATTCCTAATGATGGCATACAGTCAATAATAGTGTACTCATTCCTTTTCAATTAGTTCATCATCTACCATCTTGCTAACAGATGTTTGCAAATAAAATCTTTATCTATCCGTATTAGTTATGATTTCTATCATTTACCGTATGTTCACCAATTAACAGACTTAATTTTTATGTATCAGAATAGCTAACCCTTTTGGTGGCAATGACACTATTTTCTGATAACAAAAAGGCGGTGCTCACAAGTACAAATAATACTTATGAAAACCGCCTTTATAAACAACGTTCCCTGCGAGAATCGAACTCACAACTAGTGCTTAGGAGAGCGAATAGGTAGTGTCAATTCCAGACAAGAACTATCATTATAAGCCCTTTAAAGTCAAGGCTTTTTTCTACTTCCGAGTCAAATCAAGTCAATCTCTGTACCCCACATATATGCCTTAGATAAGACCTGTTTATTAGCAGAATATTTGCATCAGCTAATACTTGGGGAATACCTTCGTGTCACCACCATTATGAAAAATATGGCTACCATCGTTCAAGCATTCGAGAATGATAAACAATATGAAATTGAATTGATTTCTACATATATAATACCGTACTTTAGACTGGTTGTCTACGGTGTTTTGACTACTGATAATGTAAATTTATTATTCCAACATTTTTCCTTCTAAATAGGAACATCGCAAGTAATCCGGATTTGTATAATATACATTAGAATTAAAATCCCTTCCTTTTTTTCGTATATTGTGATTTTCATTAAGACTTTTCGGG
>CAUCYJ010000062.1:0-12549 GCA_958446945.1 uncultured Lachnospiraceae bacterium
AATAATATGTCGAAAGTAAATTTAAATTTTTGCCAATATCCTTAAAACGCTCAACAAAATTTTCTAAATCTACAACAACATTATCAAATTCTGAAATATAAAAATGAGGTACATACTTTTGATCAAACGGATATCTTGAAAAATCCATATTATCCTTTTTACACTTTGTATCTTCTGAAGATATCTTTGAAAAAAGTTCATTTATGTATTCCTCTAGATTACTAATCATTTTTCGAAACTGCTCTCGCTTTTCACGAGATGTTTCAAATTCTGTCACCCTACTTTTTACAACTTGAAGTATCTGTTGAATATTATGGCTACCTTCAATTCTTTCTGTTTTGTCCAATACAATATTCAATGTCCAAGTAATTGCTTTCAAATATAATTCTATAGCATGATTTGCATTAAATAGCATCGGATAGACGATAATATCTGCTTTCTTATCCAGATTATCGTCAAGTGCTGTTTCTGCAAGTAATATTGCAGACTTCATAAAACCATCTGCAATAACAATCATATTATGTATTTGCTCATGATACTTCGTTCGCCAATTCATATATGCAGTCTTATTCACATCTACATTATAACTAAATATTTCTTTCATCTGTCTTATATGCCTCCTTTTTATGATGATAAATATTCATCTACAATATAATACAAATAATCTAAAATCTCATAAATATGATTCATGCTTTCTTTTAATACAAGATAGTCAATAGAATGTCCACATGAAAAGAATAAGTTTTCATCTGTACTGATTAAATATCGCCATACTTCTGCATTTTGATCAATTTGTTTATTACTAGGATTTATTTCTTCAATTCGTTGATTAGCCTCTTGTATCTCCTTTAACATTGCTTTTATTTCTGTTAATTTTATGCCTTCAAGAGAATAATGAATATAATTTTCTTTATATCCTTTGACATGCTCTAAAAACTCTTCCGAGCATATCATTTGGTCTATAATTTCATTCTTAACATTTTCCCACAAAATCAACAAATTATGGCCTCCAGGTGGCATTTTTCCTAGAGCTCTTCGATAAATGTGTTTTAATGATATTTCAATACAATGTCTATATGAAAACAAAATTGGAAACACATATGTATCCAATATCTTAGGATTTTCTCCATGTTCTAATACATACTCTACCAAAGTATCTGCACTATTTTTATATCCTTCTCTCAATCCATACAATGCTGAATCTTTGTTCTGCCAACCAAAATGTGCAGATTGCTCCATATATCCTGTTTCTTTAAAAACCTTCATACAGTCCTAATTCCTATCTGATTTTATATATAATTTTTTTAATTATATCTCACTTTTATTAATTCATCAATCGGAAGATATTTCCATAACAACTTATGAAAAGTTGAAAAACATCACGCTACCAAACACCAAAAGTTGGGGAGTTACACTACTCCCCAACAAAATAAAACAAGTAATCTCTGCCCATTTATTCCAGAAGAATGAGGAGAAGTTTCACACTCCAGTTGGGGAATTGAAATCCCCCAACTCACTCCCCAATTTTTACCCAATTCGGTGTAATATGAGCGATGATTTTCAATAATTCAAAAGTCATTCCCCAACACGCAAAAAACCTTGAATTCTCCCATTTTCATAGGAAATTCAAGGTTTTTCGTTGATTTACATGATAATAATACGGTTCAAATTCTTATGCGAACTGTAAGATTATGCGTTCATTTAAATTTGCTAATATTACTGCTAACTTTGCTTCTGTTTTATATGTCTAAAAATCTCTTCTTATTCTTTTGTTTAATAAACCTAAATCCTCTGCATACTCCTCTGAAAGGTTCTCTAATCTTTCTAATTCATGTAGCATACTAAAACTATTATTCATAATTTTCTACTTTCTCCTATTTCTAATTTTTTCAATATTATCATTTGAATGCTTTGCAATCTTAGAATCATTCATACATTTATCTACCCCCAGCATAAATGAAGCCCCATCTTCCTCATCCGATATATTACAAGGCCATGCAAGCGGACGTAAATGTTTTGTTCCTGGGAAATAACAGCTACTGCAATCAACAGGTATTTCAACTGTTTCGTCTATATCATTACTACATACACTGAACAAATCAAATAATCCACATCTTTCTTCATCATCAGCAATTATATATGCTGCTGGGAACGAATTCATTATGCTAATTAGTCCTTTTGGAAATTTATATTTATTATGACTTGGATAAACACATATGTCTCGCATTATAGCTATCGTAGAATATGGATAAATCCAATATAACAAGGACATTTTTTTCGGCGGAAGTTTCGTTTCATCAAGTACATACTCTCTTAATTCTTTATCTATTAAACATTCATTTTCATAAAAATTTTTTGCTGCTAACATATGCCCACAAATTGCTCTACATAATCTATTAATTTTAATTGGTACCTTCACAACTGGTGGTAAAGCAATTGATGTTTGCATAATTATTGCTAATTGATTTGCAAATTCCTCCAATACCTTATCGTAATTTGCTCCCAGCACCTTATTATTACATTCATCACACAATGATCTGAATTTAATTCCATTCTGATATTTTTTCGTATAACTTGATTCTTCCGGAATACCTTCCATCCAGGAATTAGTTTTTATTGCATAACGATTATTACAACATTTAGGCGGTACATGATCCCATGTTAATCTTTTAGATTTTCCACATATATTACATAAATCTATATCTTTCCTTTTTTCTTTTTTATAATGCATAAATCTCTCCCCTTTTCCACATCAATTATACCAGCACTTCAACCTCTATACTCCAATTTTTTCAGATTCTATAATCCAAAAAAAGGGCAATGAAAAGTCACAAAACCTCTTCATCCACCCGCTTTTCACCTATACTCTCACCACTACCACTTCCACAACATCTGGATGTTCAACCACCCACATACCACAAAATACTACCTGTTTTTCGACCTCCGTCTACTAGGAGACAAAGTATTCTACCGCATTATTCGGGAAAAATTCTTTGAATTCTCCATATAGCTGCGCAGCCAGAGTTTTATTGTGTGCGATTATGAGTGTTGGTTTATTTAATTGTTGAATGACATTCGCCATTGTAAATGTCTTGCCAGAGCCTGTAACCCCTAGTAAAGTCTGGCATTGGTTGCCTTCTTGAAAGCCTTTTACAAGCTGATCAATAGCTTGCGGCTGGTCGCCGGTAGGGGCATATTCTGATACTAATTCAAAATGATCCATAGTTTACCCTTCCTTTTGAGCTAATTTCAAAACCGTTCCTTCCTAGCGTGATCGGCAGTTCTTCAGATCAAGAAAACGCCGTTTTCACTTACTATTATTAATAGACGATTTCGGACCAGCTACTATATTTTTTATTAGTCTATACTCAATATCTTTAAAACAAAGTTCTCTAAAATGATTTGTGTTATAACTTTTTCCAGTTGCTGTAATAAATGTTAAATATTCTGCTGCCGAAGAACGTACTATTGATATTTCTTTTTTCTTTTTTATATTCTTCACCTTTAATTTAATAACTCTTTCTCATTACATTTTCCATGAAAACTCACAAATTCCCTTAATCCTTCTAATTCCTGGAACATTTTTCTGCATCCATTGCCAGCACAAACATTAATGCCTCTAATACATTTTCAGAATCTCTTACGTCAATGACGTAGGTATCTGTCATGCGCAGCAATTCTTTGCTGATACTTGCAATCTGATAACCACTTTGATCAAGAATATTATATTCCCATTCCATAATTGTTCCATCAATATGCCATCCGTTGTAATCGATATTATAGCGTGGTGTCAAAAATGAAAATTCTTTGCTTAAACAGCCAATATAACTGCCCTCTTTATAAATCTCAAATTTAGGAAGAAATGTAAGAACTTTTTCAACAACCGTTCCTACTTCATTTCCATGAGCATCATAAATAATAAGTTTGTGTCCCCAGGATAACTGACCTTTTACTACATAAACAGTATTACCGGACTCATCATAAATATCATAGCTGTCAAACCACGAAAACAATCTTTGTTTGAATAACAGTTTCATAACTTCACCACTTTCTTTTTCCCTATCGAATCTTCCTTCGGTTATTTTCGAAGTATTTTATCCATTGCCTTCCCTTTAGCAAGTTCATCCACCAGCTTATCCAAATACCGAATCTCCTGCATCAAGGTATCCTGAATCTCCTCAACTTTTACGCCGCAGATGGAACCTTTAATCAATTTTCTGCTTGGATTCATCATGGGAGCATCTTCAAAAAAAGAACGGTAGGTAATGTCGCTTGTAAGCAATGTATCCAACTGTTCACATGAATAACCGGTAAGCCACTGCGTTATCATATCTACCTCTTCTTTTTTACGCCCTTTTCTTTCAGCCTTAGCGATCAGCAACGGATATACTTTAGAAAATTTCATATTAAATACTTTTCCATTTTCCATATTCCTGTCCTCACAAATATCAATTTTTAAATTGTTATTCATTGTCTGATATGCATGTATGTGTCCATGTAGTTGAATAGGTACATTTTCCACCCTTATTCTCTTCCGCTATTATATCAGAATATAAAATAAAAGTACATAGCAAACCCGAATGTTTGTTCTGTATCTCTGTTACAAATTACCTTATGCCCTCTTTCTTCATTTGACTTCTTTCTTTTTCTCTTCTATAATATTTTTATTACAATTGTAAGATTTGGATGTTTTTTATGAAAAATATACCACAAATTTCCGAGGCAGAATTTGAAGTCATGAAAATCATCTGGAAATATGCACCGATCAATACAAACGAAGTTACGGAAAAATTAACTCACACAACTGACTGGAATCCCAAGACCATTCAAACAATGCTGAAACGTCTTGTAGCCAAAAATGCTCTCACGTATTCAAAAGAAAGCCGGGTATTTGTTTACACACCTTTGATTAGCGAAGCAGAATATCTCCGCCAGAAACGCACTTCCTTTTTGGACCGATATTTTCAAGGAAATATGACGTCTATGCTGTCTTCCTATTTAGAAGAGGAAACACTCTCCCCAAAAGAACTGGAGGAGCTTCGCAAACTTCTTTCGGACAAAGATCATTAGCAGGAGAGGATAATTTTGAATGATTCTTTTTGGTACTTTTTAGACCATTTTGGCACACATTTTTTCTCTGTAATCTTTTCATAGGACTTTTTGTCGGTCTTCTGGCCGGCTTTAAACGCTTGTTCCAAACGTATTTATCAGCTAGTGCCCGGTATCGTCTATGGTTCTTTTTCCTTGCACTGCTGCCGCTTCCTTTTCTGCCCCGGGAATTGTTTGCTCTTTTGAAGAAGATTCCTTACAGCTCTTTTTCTCAGGCAGCACAGACTGGGCTTGCTTCTCGTAAAATGTCACAGAATTCCGGAACATTCGTTTCTGCCTTCAATGAATTAAATGATTTCGCAGTATCTGTCAGAAGCTCTGTTCCTTCTCTGCTTCCGATTCTTTTTTCGATCCTCTGGGGAATCGGTATGCTTGTAATGCTTCTAATTACAGTTCGCTCCATTTTACATCTGCGCGCATTGAAACACTCTGCATCACCGATAGCAGATTCGGAATTAGTACATTTATACCTTCGCTGCTTTCAGGAAATACATTTTACGAAAAAAGTGCCTCTGTATCGAACCCATCTGCTTACTTCTCCTGCCGCAACAGGTGTCTGGAGGCCTTGCATCTATCTTCCGGATACCGTGATTGCTGACTCAACGATCGACGAACTGCGTTTCATGCTATTGCATGAATTACAGCATATCAAACAGAAGGATGGAATTATCATTTGTCTGACCGCTTTGGCGAGTATCTTTTACTGGTGCAATCCGGCAGTTCATTATGCTCTGAGAGAAATTCGTTTCTGCCGGGAACTTGCCTGTGATGCGGCTGTCCTTCCCTGCCTTAAGTCATCGGAATACCGGACATATGGAATCACGCTGCTGAATTTTGCAGAGAAATCTTCTCTGCGGCATACCGCTATGACTGCCGGAATCTTTCTCTGACGGAAACATTTTACATTTTCTCTGACAACAGAAATTTATTTCAAATTGAAAAACCAGACAGAAGCTTCTGTCTTCTGTCTGGCAAACTTATCTTTACAGATCATAATAGCGTACAAATTCAGCCGGATGCGGGATTCTGCTAATTTCATTTGCATCTGCCCGGATCGTTTTGATCCAGTTCTGAATCAGTTCTTCCGGAAATACGCCGCCTGCAGTCAGGTAGTCGTGATCTGCTTCCAGCGCATCTAAAGCTTCCTCAAGAGTTGCCGGCAAATGGCCGAGCGCCGCTCTTTTTTCTTCTGAAAGATCAAAGAGATTAAAATCAAATGGCCCCCAATTATGGTCTGCCGGATCGATTTTATTTTTCACACCGTCCAATCCTGCCATAAGAATTGCTGCATACGCATAATAAGGATTGCAGGTCGCATCTGGATTTCTTAATTCAAACCGCTTCTTATCCGGAGATTTTACATATGCCGGAATTCTCACAACAGCGCTTCTGTTGGCCATGGCATATCCTATCGTAACCGGCGCTTCAAATCCCGGAATCAGTCGCTTGTAAGAGTTCGTTGTCGGATTTGTAATCGCACAAAGACTTCGCACATGAGTCAGCAGACCTCCAATAAAATACATCGCCGTTTCACTGAGCTGTCCATAGCGATCCGGATCATAAAAAACTGGTTTTCCGTCTTTCTTCAGCAGCATATGCACATGCATTCCATTTCCTGCTTCCCCGTAAACAGGTTTTGGAAGAAAGGTAGCTGTCATGCCATTTGCGGCTGCCGTGTTGCGGATCACATATTTGGCAGCCATAGTTGCATCTGCAAGACTTGTCATTTCTCCCAGTTCCGTCTCAATTTCCAACTGGCCGGAGCCTCCCACTTCGTGATGATGATACTTTACACGGACACCCCATTTTTCCATTTCCATACACATTTCATTCCGAAGATTAAACGTAACATCGGATGGCTGATCTGCATGATATCCTCCATGCGGCGGTGTATGAAAACCATTATTTTCTTCTGCCGGCATATTTGCTGTCCATACAGACTCCTTATCATAAATCCGAAGCGCAATTTCATTCGGCTTTTCGCTGACGCTTACTCCGTCAAATACATGAAATTCATATTCCGGCCCAATAATCATCTCATCTGCAATTTCGGTTTCTTTCATATATTCTACAGCTCTTTTTGCCACATTCCTCGGATACTGGGCAAATGGCCTGTTCATCGGCTGATCAATTACCTTTACATCTCCAATCATCGTCAGTGTCGGAACTTTTACAAAAGGATCTACGACTGCTGTGGAAATATCCGGAATAAATACCATATCGCTATTCTCTACCATAGCATATCCGTAATTTGAACCATCAAATCCGATTCCGTGCTCCAGAATTTCTTCCTGGAAACGCTCTGCCGGAATTGACAGATGTTTCCAGCGTCCCCGAAGATCAATCATCTTAAAATCTACAAAACGAATCCCTTTTTCCTGTATAAAATCCTGTACCTGATGAATATTCTGAAACATACTTAATCCCTCCTGATCTTTTCGCTTTTTCAGTCCCCACTCTCTTCCCAATCCTTAAGCTTCCACTGGAATAAATGAAAATGACGTCACATCAAATAAGCCCATATCTGTCAGTTTTAGTTCCGGAATGACTGCCAACGACATGAAACAAAGTGTCATTACCGGCTCTACATCGCCGCAGATTCCAAGTTCTGAATAAGCTTTCTCATGAATTGCTGTCAATTTCTCATCTACCCACTCACCGCTTTGGTCGCTCATCAACCCTGCAATCGGCAGCGGCATCCGTTCAATCACTTTCCCGTTTTTTACAAGGACAATTCCACCCTCCTGACGCACCAGTTCTTCTACAGCAAAAGTCATCTCTTCGTCACTAACTCCTACAACGATAATATTGTGAGAATCGTGTGCGATAGACAATGCCACAGCTCCTTCTTTGATTCCATAGCCCTTTAGAAAACCGCAAGCCACATTTCCTGTTCCCTGATGTCGCTCAACAACCGCCACTTTCACAATATCTTTTTCTGCTTCCCACACAAACTCTCCCTTTTCATCCAGTTTAATCTGCGCTGTCTCTTTCTTTGTCACAACACCGCCCGGAAGAATTTCTATCACATGAACAAAATCGGATTTCAGATGCATTTTCAGCTTCTCTTTTGAAAAATCCTTTACAACTACGCTGCCTTTCACGGAAGAAATCTCATACGGACAGATCTTCGGAAGATATGTTCCTTCTTCTGCCACAGCCCTTCCTTCAATCCAGACGCGGTTCACATGAAACTCTTTCAGATCATCAAACAGTACAATGTCTGCTCGATATCCTGGAGCTAATGCTCCTCTGTCTTTCAGTCCAAAACACTCTGCCGCATTTAATGTCGCCATACGGACTGCTGTCATAGCATCTAATCCTTCTTCAATACAGATTCTCAAATGATTATCCAAATGTCCCTCATGCAGAATCGTCTTTGGCTGACGGTCATCAGAACAAAGCAGACACCTTCTGCTGTTTTGTTCCGTCACTCCCGCCAAAAGCGTTCGCAGATTATGACAGGCAGAACCTTGCCGCATCAGAATATACATTCCATTCTCTAATCGCGCTTTCATCTCTTCTACGGTAGAACATTCATGATCAGCCAGAATTCCTGCAGCAGCATATGCATTTAACTCTTTTCCTGCAATCCCAGGTCCATGTCCATCAATGAATTTCCCCGCATTCTTTGCTGCCATTAACTTATCAAGCACGCTGTCCTCTGCCTGTATCACACCCGGAAAATTCATAAATTCCCCAAGTCCGAGGATTTCTTCTATCTGAAGCGGCTCTTCCATCTCCGGTGCATTGATCACAGCTCCTGCATGCTCAAATGGTGTTGCAGGCACACAGGAAGGAAGCACATATTTGATATCAAGCGCTGTTCCTTTTGCTGCCTCCAACATATACTCCAATCCCCGCAACCCGCATACATTTACAATTTCATGTGGATCTGCAATAATCGTTGTAGCTCCATGCGGCACAAGCAGCCTTCCGATTTCCTCCGGACTTACATACGAAGATTCGATGTGAATATGACTGTCAATCAATCCCGGAGTGGCATACCTTCCTTTGGCATCCACAGTTTCTTTCCCCTCATATGTTCCGATTCCTGCGATCATTCCGTCACTAACTGCAATATCTCCCGAAATAATCTCTCCAGAAAAAACATTCATTACCTTACAGTTCTTGATCACAAGATCGGCTGGTATACGCCCTGCCGCCACATCGATCAGCTTCTTCAGTGTCTCTTTTTTCATCCTGCTCATCATCCTCCTGTCCCGCCCGTTTTGTCTCGGACATCTCTGCTTTAAGCATAGCTGAAATGACAGGAAAAAGCAATCAAAAAAGCGCTGTCCGAAAAAGCTATAAAATGCTTCTTCAGACAGCGTCTTCTTCTATAATTTTAAGTTTCTTCCTTTGCACCCGACCAATTGGGTTACAGAAGAAAGTATCCGTTTCCTCGAAACGAGAGATCGGACACGTCCCTTCTTTCTGATGAGTTCCTATGTTCGCCCACATCAACTCTTCGACGCTCCCGCCTCCTATTTTGATCTGTACAAAGATAAGCAATTGCGTGAACCTGCCATCGGGGACTGGGAAGACAGCTCCAACACAGAGCGCTTTGGCTTTATAAAAGATTCTATTTATGGTTGTCAGGACGCTGAGCAGCGTCACAATGCCCTGGCAGGTTATTACGCATGTCTGTCACAACGCTCTCCCACACTTTCTAGTATCAAGTCTTTTTCGAAACAGATATTTCTTTCTCAATCCCTTTCTTACCGGAGAGAATTGGCAATACGATACAGCATTGGTGCGGCTTCTTTCAGAAATTCCTGATGGCCGCACCTTTTTTCCTGCAGATAACATGTATTCTGCCGTTTACATCCACCGCGGCAGAGATTCCAGAAACTGCATGTCTCACAAATTTTTGGAACAATTTTTTCTTCCTGCAGAAACGTCTTCATTGCCTCGCTTGTCAAAATCTCTTCCACCGTTTTTTCTCGCAGATTCCCACAGCAATACTCATCTAACACATAAAAATCACATGGATAAACATTCCCGTCTGACTCTACTACAAACTGTGCTGTACAAAATCCAAGCATCCCACACTGCTGCGGCGGACAATCTGCAAACATCAGAAGAAGATTATCGAACAGTCCGATACTCATATAATCCCCCTGCATATAATCCGCAAGCCATATCCTGAACAAGCGCTTAAAAAACTTTTCATATCCATCTGCATCCAGTTCCCACTGTGTCTTACGATCCAGCTCTCCCAGACATGGAATACACTGCACATGGGAAATTCCCTGGCTTTTCATAAACTTATAATAAGCTTCCGGATGTGAAGCCAGCTGCGCGGTAATCACTGATAAAATATTATACTCTGCTCCTGCTCGCTTTAAATATCCGATTCCTTCCATAATCTTTCCAAACATTCCCTTACCTTTTTTGTCTATCCGGAACTTATTTGTATTTGACTCATATCCGTCCAGCGACACTCCTACAAGTACATGCTTCTTTGCAAAAAACTCTGCCCATGCCTCGTCAATCAGTGTTCCGTTTGTCTGGATCGCATAAGCAAAGGTTCTGCCTCCTTTTTTCTTTTCTGCATGAGCTGTCAGCTTCTCATAAAATTCAAGACCGGCAAGCATTGGCTCTCCTCCCTGAAATGCCAGTGTAATTTGTGCCGTATCACTTGTTTCTTGTATCGCCCGATCGATCAGAAGCTCCATCAGGGCTTCGTCCATCATTTCACCGCACACGTTTTCTCTCCGACTGCTCACATCTTCATAAAAACAATATGGACAATGGAGGTTGCAGCGTGCAGATGCCGGCTTGATCAAAAATGACAGATATTCTAACTTCATCTTCCGTTTCTCCTACATTTTGTTTGAATTCTTCTTTCGTAACGATTATACTATTTGTATAAGATATTGTAAATTAAAGGAGGGCTCTCTATGAGTAACCGACGCTATCAGTTAGACGAAATCGAACTTCAGAAAATGAACATCCGCCTGCTGTACATCACCCAGGCCCGCTACGGCGCCGATTGGCATAGTGTTCCACACTCCCATCATTTTACAGAATTATTTTATGTAACAAGAGGCCGCGGTAAGTTTCTTGTCAACAACACCAAATTTGATGTACAGGAACACGATATGATCATTGTGAACCCTAATGTCTCCCACACAGAACTTGGAATTCCGGATGTTCCTCTTGAATATATCGCACTCGGAATCAACGGACTTCAGTTCACAAGCCATGACGATAATATTCCATACGATTACAGCCTTCACCATTTTGAGGAATACAACGAAGAAATATCATTTTATCTGAAGACATTACTTGCAGAAGTCCAGCGGAAAGAAGAAAGTTTTAACCTGATCTGTCAGAATCTGTTGGAAATTTTGATCCTGAATCTTGTCCGCCATACAAAAAAGAAGATTTCCATTGCCTCCGTTAAGAAGATTACAAAGGAATGTCGTTTCGTGGAACAATATCTGGACGAACATTTTAAAGAAGATATTACCCTTGAGATGTTAAGTAATCTGACTTACTTAAATAAATATTATTTAGTACATGCATTCAAGAGTTATAAAGGCATCTCACCTATTAACTATCTGATTGAGAAGCGGATTACCGAAGCAAAAAATCTGCTGGAGACAACGAATTATCCCATCGCTAAGATCGCTACTATGATTGGATTTTCTTCTCAGTCTTATTTTTCGCAAGTATTTAAAAAAGAAACGTCCATGACACCGAATGAATATCGAAAGTGTTCTGACTTGAGCATGGCGAAGAAAGCAATTCTCTCATAGCCGCAGAACATTCTGCCAGACAGATTTCCTTTTAAATCTCGTACCAGATAATTTCATTTGCATCCAGATCCAGATCAAAACTTGTTCCATCACCTTTGTATACCGTTGTGCTCTGTGGTTCATATGTGTTGTTGACAACACAGTATTTTCCATTTTTTACATAGGCATGGATTTCTACATTGAAGTTCGTGCTGAACCATTTGTGCAGATTTTCTTCATCGTGAGAAGACCAGATAATAGAACGGTATAACAGACGGCTGTTCTCGAAGCTGTATGGAAGTCCACTGATATAGACACAGCGTCCCTCTCCAAATTCATTGACTGCCATCTGAACTTCTTTATCAATCTGACGCAGGATTGTTGTTCCGTCCAATGCAAAAATATTCTTCTGTCCTTCACCAAAGTCAATATCCTTTGTACAGTCTTCTTTGATAAAGTGATCATGTTCTTCCCAGTTATACTTATCTGTGTTCAGGTTAAATCCGTTTTCTTTCTCTACTCCCAATGCATTTGCAAGCTGGAAGTAACGTCCTTCCCACTGGTAAGCTGTCGGTTTTCCGACTCCAATGAAGCCGCCGCCATTGTAGATAAAGCTCTTCACTGCTGTAACAACGGTCTCGTCAATCCAGTTTGCTCCGCCGCTGTGAGCTGTGTAAGCGCCGCCTACATTGAT
>CAUCYJ010000063.1:0-12523 GCA_958446945.1 uncultured Lachnospiraceae bacterium
CCGCTGCATAATAGTTTGGATTTTTCTTAAACAACATATGTGAACCCACTTGATATTCTTCTAGGAAGAATGGTCCATTACTCACAGCAGTTTCTGGCTTCTTTTCCCAACCTTCACCTGCTTTTTCGACTACTTCTTGCTTAATTGGAAGATACACATCATTAGCAACTAACTGTGGGAAGAATGGTGTTGCATTTTTAAGAACAACTTCAAATGTATAATCATCAATAGCCGTTGCTTTGATGTCTTCATATTTTCCTGTTCCATCAAAGTATTCCTGACCACCTACAACATAGTCCGTAATCGCCTGAAGTGCTTCAGATGCAAAATTCGGATCACACATTCTTCTCCATGAATATTCAAAATCTTTTGCTGTAACATTACTTCCATCAGACCACTTTGCATCTTTTCTTAAATGGAATGTATATGTTTTTCCATCCTCTGATACATCCCATTTTTCAGCCATACCAGGTCTAAAACCATCTGCTGTAGATACTGTAAGACCTTCAAATAACTGTTTTACAATTCCATCAGAAACAGATTCTGAGTTATTTGTCGGATCCCACTGCTTCGGTTCAGAGGATAATCTCCAGATTAAATATCTTTCTTCGCTTTGTTCTGGTTCTTCTTTCTGAGTCTCTTCTTGTTTTGCAGATTCATTTTGTGGTTCATTTGTTTTCTTACTACCACACCCTGCAAGACTACCAGCAATCAATGTTGCCGCCAAAAACAATGCTAATGTTTTCTTTTTCATACGCTTTCCTCCTTCTCATCCATTCTTTAAGTTTTCCGAAAAAGAAACTTACCGTGTTTTTTACTCACAGTATAAATGTTACTCGTAGTATAATTTATTTTGTACATTATGTCAATATCTTGACATATATTTTTTATTGATCTATAATATTTATACAATTATTGTTTTGTTTTATCTATAAGTAATTCAACAAATAAAAGGAGGATTATTCTATGAAGAAAGCCCTGAAAATCTATATTTCTATTGACATGGAAGGAATGGCTGGCATTACCTCACCATCCCAAGAACGTGAAGAAGTTCCTTCATTTCGACGCGCTCTGCATAATCAAGTTCATTGGATTATAGAAGGAATTCAAGCTTCTTCCAGAAACGATGACGTAGAAGAAATCACTATTTCCGATTCTCACGGAAATGGAACTAATCTTTCTTATGATGAACTTTGCCAAATGGATGAACGTATCAGCTTAGTTAGCGGTTCTCCAAGAAGGCAGTTTATGATGTCATGTCTGGATGAAACTTATGATGTTGTTTTCCTTGCTGGTTACCATGCAGGCCCTGGGGAATGTTTTGCCAATATGGATCACAGCTTCTATGGAAAAGTTGTTTCCAGCCTTAAAATCAACGGAATATGTATGAATGAAAGCACAACAAATGCTGCATTAGCTGCTTCTTACAATGTTCCTGTTGGTCTTGTCATCGGAGATTCCGGCCTTTACAAACAACTTATCGAAAAAGAAATGATGCCCTGGGTCAAATTTGTCACTACAAAAGAAGCTTTATCCCGCTATGCGGCAAAATTCCCACCACAAAAGGTTCTGAGAGAAAAAACCATTTCCGCAGTAAAAGAAGTTCTTGCTTCTGATTTAAAATCTATTCCTTTATATGAAGTAACAACTCCAATCACTCTTGGATTTGAATTTAAATCAACTGGAATGACAGATACCGTTGCCCAGATACCACATATGAAACGTTTAAGTGGTACAGAAGTAGAAATCACTTGCAGCGATATGCACGAATTAGAATGTGGTATTTCTGCTATTACCGGTCTCGCCGGAACATCGAACTAATTTTAAATTTTATCATAACACTATTAGGAGGATAACAAAAATGGGAAAATATAATTTTGATGAAGTAATCGATAGACATGGTACAGCATGCAATAAATGGGAATATAATATTCCCGAAGGCGTTTTACCTATGTGGGTTGCAGATATGGATTTCGCGGCAGCTCCTGAAATTCGCGAAGCAATGCAGAAGCGCTTAAATCATCCGGTTTATGGCTATACACATCACAGTAAAGAATTAAAAGATGCTATCGTATCTTGGGTAAGCAGACGCTATCACTGGGATATCCAAAGTGAATGGCTAGGTTTTAGCCCTGGTGTTGTTCCTGCTCTCGTTATGAGTCTTCTATCTCTTACAACACCTGGTGATCGTGTAGTGATTATGACTCCTGTCTACCATCCATTCTATTCTTCTATTGAAGAAAATGGACGTGTCATCATTAATCATCAGTTAGACTGCGACGAAAACGGACGCTATTCTATCAACTTCGAACATTTAGAAGCCCAGATTGATAATCGCTGCAAAGCAATTATGATGTGCAACCCTCACAATCCAGCCGGTCGCGTATGGACGAAAGAAGAGCTTCTGAAAGTTGCAAAAATTGCTGAACGCCATGAACTTTATATCATCTCAGATGAAATTCATGCAGATTTCGTATATGGTGGAAAGCACCACACACCTATGGCATCTGTATCTGAATACGCAATGAACCATACAATTACTGCCTTTGCACCAAGTAAAACTTTTAATGTTGCCGGCTTGTGCCAATCTTATGTGGTTATTCCTAATAAGAAATTATTCAATGCTTATAACGCAACTTACAATGCATTTGATTTGGGTGATAACATCTTCGGAATGACTGCACTTACTGCTGCATATACAAAAGGCGAAGAATGGCTTGAAGAAATGCTGCAATATCTTGAAGCTAACAGAGATTTTACAGTGAAATATATCGAAGAAAATATTCCTGAAATCCGCATCTGGTCACCGGAAGGTACTTATTTATTATGGCTTGATTGCGCAAAACTCAATTTAGAAAATGATGACTTAAATCAGTTTTTCTTAGAAAAAGCAAAAGTAAAAATGAATCCTGGTTATCGCTTTGGCGCTCAGTGCAGTACATATATGAGATTAAACATTGGTTGTCCACGCGCGCAGTTACAGGAAGCACTTGCCCGTATTGAAAAAGCAATTAAAAACCGCTAATTTTAATTCTCGAATCTCGAAAGGGGAGTGGGAATATGTATGGAAACCGAATTCGAGAAATGCGGAAAAAAAGAGGTCTAACGCTTAAGGAAGTAGCTGAGGCAACTGGATATACGATAGGACATATCTCACAAATTGAACGTGATTTAAAATCGCCTTCGTTAACAGCGCTTAGAAAAATTGCTGCCTGCCTGAACTGCTCGGAAGTATGGCTTATCATGGGGGATACCGAAGCCAACTTCCAATCATCTAATAATGAGAATTCTTCAAAAGGAACTTACTTAGTTCGAAAAGAAAATAGAATACCAATGCGAATACCGGAAATCGATGTTTCCTATTCTATCTTTACACCTTCTGCACTTCCAAATGAACAGGAAGCACAAATGACCGGATTAATTGTAAAGCTAAAACCTGATACCTGGGTTACTGAGCGTATGATGAGAGTATTCTGCTCCTAAAAGGGGAACTGGAACTTCGTATGGATGACAGCACTTATACTATTCATGAAGGGGATAGTTTTTATATCCCTAAAAACAGTTTGCATAACTACTTAAATACATCAGATGAAGAAGCGATTATAATCGTTTATTTCTCTCAATTAATTTATTAAGGAAACTACAATTATGAAATATATTATAGATGGACATTTTGATTTGCTAAGCGATGTAGCTGTACGCCGAAAAAACGGGGAGCATAACGTCATTGAAAGATTATATTATCCTTCTTTCAAGAAAGGAAACGTTACTGGAGTTGTCGCCTCTCTTTTTGTAGACAGTCAGTATCTTCCTTATGGCAGCCTTACAATTGCGATGGAACAGATTGCTGCTCTTCATTGTGAAATCAATGAAAGCCCAGATATCCTCATGCTCTGCACAAGTGCAGATGATTTTAGAAAAGCTGCTTCCAATAATAAAGTAGGAATCCTTCTTTCTTTTGAAGGCTCAGAACCGATTTCTTCCTGTTTGATGCTGCATACATTTTATGCAGCAGGTGTAAGAGGTCTCGGACTCACATGGAGCAGACGAAATATGGCAGCTGACGGTTGCGATTTTACAGGCACTCTAAAAAAAGGCGGACTGACCAGTTTCGGAATAGATCTTGTGAAAGAAGCAGAATCTTTAAATATGATTATCGATCTCAGTCATTTAAGTGATGAAGGTGTTGATGATATATTATCAATTACCTCATGCCCTGTAATTGCATCGCATTCAAATGCACGTGCTATTGCTCACAATAATAGAAATCTAAAAGATTCTCACTTAAAAGAAATTGCCAAGCGAGGCGGAGTTGTCGGCTTAAATGGATGCAGTATCATCAATGCTGATCCTGGTAGTACCCCTGACCGAAAACAGATGATTTCACACTTGGATCATATGTTTAACGTCATGGGAGAACAACATGTAGGATTCGGCTTTGACTTCTGCGACATTTTCCTTAAAAACAGTTCTGCCGGAGATCTTTCAAAAATGCCTGAATATCCGTTTGATATTCTCTCTGGCGGGCACAAAGATATTCCTAACTTTCTGCAGGATTTAAAAAATCACAATTATTCAGATGAACGCCTTTCTTTGCTCGCAGGTGAAAACTGGCTTCAGGCATTTGAAAAAATACTAAAAAATTAATTCACGGGAAGGAGTACTTTTACAATGAATTCAGATATGACAAAACAATTAGATCAACTTTTTTGCATGTGGAATCGCGGTTTATGCCCTGGTGCTCAGGTACTAATTCGTCAACATGGAGAAACACTTTATGAAAAATGCTTCGGATACGGAAATATCGAAAATGAACTAAAAATACATACAAATAGCATTTTTCACGTTGCATCTATTTCAAAAGAATTTACTGTTATGGCTATTCTTCTTCTCTGGAAAGACGGTAAACTTGATTTAGACGATGATATTAGAAAATACCTTGATGAATATATTAATATTGAAACACCGATTACAGTACGTCAGATGATGAACAATGTCAGTGGATTGCGTGACCAGTGGGAACTCCTATTTTTACGTGGCATTACAATCAATGATCAGATTACAATGAACGATATCAATACTACTGTACGTCTTCAGAAAAACCTAAATTTTGATCCGCAGTCACAATATTTGTACAGCAACACAGGGTTTCATTTGCTTGCTTTAATTGTTGAAAAGTTATCCGGCATGAGCTTTCCGCAATTTGTAAAAGAACGTATTTTCATTCCTCTCGGAATGACACACTCTTTCGTTCGTGAAAGTTTTACACAAATCGTTCCAAATCTTGTATATTCTTATCAAGACGACGGAGATGGTAACTTCTACTATAACCCGTTAAATTATGCATTATATGGACCTACATCCGTTAATACATGCGCTTCCGATCTTTGTAAAGTATTAGATGAATATATTCATCCAAATATAATCGACCCGGAAATTATTGAATTGATGAAAAAGCCAGCAATTCTCAACAATGGTAATCCTGCTGAATACTGCGGCGGATTAATGACACATAAACTTCACGGAATGGATGTATTTGGTCACGGTGGCGCAGATGCTGCATATCGCGGACAAATTATCTGTATTCCTCAGGAAGAATTGGAAGTTATCCTTATCAGCAATACGACCACTTATCCAATGGCCAAATTGGCTGATAAAGCTGCCTGCATTGTTCTTGGACTGCCTGATTGTACGGAACCTCTTATTCCTGAACATACTACAATCTCTGCTTATAGTGGTTTATTCTTGACAGCTTTGCCTGATGATCCTGTTTTTGTTAATATTTTTCTACAAGACAATAAATTTTTTATGAAAAGAGAATGGTGCTACACAGAGCTAATTAAGGAAGATGATGGCGGATATCGAGTAGGAACATTAGATGAAAAAATTTATTTCACAGAAGACGGAATTCTATACAGACTTCCAGGCCGTGTAATAAAACTATTTTCTGCTACCCCGGCAAATCCATCCCTTTTCCAAGAAGGAAGTTACTATAACGACGAAACTGACTCTCACATTACCTTAGTGAAAACAAATACAGCTTGTGAAATTCATATGCCGCGTTATGGAAAAGCAATTCTTTATACTACTTTATCTGGTGAAATTGCATATAAAATGGATGCTAATTTAGTTATGTATGTAAAACCAGAAAATAATACACTTACTATGGACGGATCACGAGTAAAACATATTCAATATCAAAAGCAATAAAAGAGTTCGAAACGAACTCTTGTTAAATGATTATTTTAATCCTGGCGTCAGACTATTTAATAACTTTATTTTTAGTCTGGCGCCATACTCTTATAGTAATTTTTATAACCTCTTTTTAATCACAAAAAAATCTCCCCAACCATATATCTACAGTTGGAGAGATCAAATGCTGTCAAAACACTATGATAGTCTCTTTTCAAAGTTACCGACTGCCTTCGCCCCTTCTGTGAAGATCATAAATGCATTCGGATCAATATCATGTACAATTCTTGTGATTTCATTCTGCTCATATTTTGAAATCATCACAACAAATACTTTCGATTCTTCTTTTGTATAAGAACCTTTTCCTTCCCACTCTGTTACACCTCTTCGCATTTCCTGCATAACAGCCTGTTCTACGCCATCTTTCTTTGTGAAGATCATAACGCTCAAACTGATATTCTGAACATGCACCCGGTCACAAGTCATTGCCATAACTGTTGCATAGATAAGGGAGTAAACTGTAATTTCAATGTCAAATACCATAAGACAGATTCCATAAACAAAAATGTTCATAATAATGCTGACTTTTCCTACACTGAAAGATGGGTATTTCTTTGCACATACCATTCCAAGTGTATCCTGTCCGCCACCTGAGCTTCCGCCCCGCAGAATCAGTCCGGTACCGACTCCGGCAACAAGACCTCCGATAATACATGCTGTCAGATAATCTTCGATAATCGGTGTATTCGGAATCGGGATAAATGTCATAAACAATGTCTCAATTGTTGTTGTGTAGATAGACAGATAAAAAAAGCTTCTGCCAAGCACCTTCCATGCCATATAAAACAACGGTACGTTCAACAGCCAGAAAATAATACCATCCAGGTTAATTCCCCCAAGCGCTGCAATTTTCAGATAATCTACCAGAAAGGTTCTGATCAACTGCGCGATACCAAGAAATGTACCATTGTACAGATGCAGCGGTAAAATAATAATATTAACACCGGTTGCAAAAAGAAGGCTTCCAAGCGTTGCCCATGCGACACGAATGACCATTTTTTTGTTTTTTAGTTTCTCCATTCCTAACTTCCTCCTAATGTACTCATAGACTACATTCTAGCACCTTTGTATATTGTTGACAACTCATTTTTCAAGAATCTAATACTGTTTTCGAGAGATTTTACCGGCAGCATCAACCTGTTTCATTTCTCTTTCATTATATGAAAAAACAGACCAGTGCTTTCTGCACCAGTCTGTCTACAATTCTGCAATCTTTCTTCTATAACAGTATTCTGCATCTTATTCTGACACAATCGCTATGCTTCATTACTCAAGAGAAACTTCTTTCCTGAGCAGCATGCGCTCTTCTGCCTCTTCCGGGTCATCCGGTTCATCAAAATCCTTCTGTTGATCCAGACATTCCTGAATCGCTTCATTCAGAGAAAGCATCCTCTCATCCAACGTAGAAACCATCTCCGCACATTCCTTTAAATCTCTGCTGATATATTCCGGTGCATTTCCTTCAAACTTATAATAAATCTTATGTTCCAGACTTGCCCAGAAATCCATTGCAATGGTACGAATCTGTATCTCTACCTTCGTATCTACTACACTGTCTGATAAATAGATCGGAACCGCAACAAGCATATGATAACTCTTATAGCCGCTCTCTTTTGGATTCTTAATATAGTCCTTTACCGACAAAACTTTCAAGTCACTCTGGTTTCCGATCATCTCTGCCAGGCGGTATATGTCTGATGTAAAGGAACAGATCAAACGTACTCCTGCAATATCGTTCACATAGCGAACCATATTCTCAATGGATGTCTCATGTCCATTTCTCTTCAGCTTCTTAACAATACTTTCTGCCGTCTTAATTCTCGTCTTAATATGTTCAATCGGATTGTATCGGTGTACATGCTGAAATTCGTCGTTAAGAATCTCAAGCTTCGTTCCAACTTCTTTTAAAGCTGCATTATAGAGGAAGATCACTGTTTTCCAACTATCTACATCGTCATAGTTTTTAAGTGCTGCTTCCATTGGTATCTCCTCCCAAAATGTATTCTCTGATTAGTATTTTCATTATAGCACATCCAGCAGATACTGTCATATACTTCACACTTTTTTAAGAAATCTTTAAATTACCTTAACGCTCAATTCCGTCTCTTGCCGTTTGTCCACGGTCAAACGGATGTTTGATCTTCTTCAATTCTGTTACATAATCTGCCAATGCAGTCATACGCTCTGTCGGCGCATTTCCGGTTAGCACAAGTTCTGTCTCTTCCGGCTTTTCGCTCATAAAAGAAAGTAGTTTTTCTTCTCCCAGAAGCCCTGCCCGAACTGCATAAATCGCTTCATCCAGAAATACCAGATCGTAATGTACTTCCTTTATCATCTTTTCAATCTCGCAAAGTTTTTCTTCATTTTCTTTCAGACAAATTAGTTTTTCCTCTTCTGTCATCTGAAAACTGAATTTTACCTGTTCCGGTCCGGAAACACATGTTACTTGCTCAAGCTGTTCCAGAACCTTTCGCTCACTGGACATATTATTTTTCATAAACTGATACACTAGCACTCGATATCCATAACCTGCCGCGCGCACCGCCTGCCCTACTGCTGCTGTTGTCTTCCCTTTTCCGTCTCCGCAATAAATATGAATCAACCCCGGCTTGTCTGTAATTTTTTTCTTCATTCCTGTCCTCGTTTCTACTCTTCAATCACATGGATTTCCAGATAATCAAATTCAATCGTATCAATAAAATTATCCTGATAGAATCTGGCCTTATCATGACGCCTGAATTCTTCAATGGTCGCATCCAGCCAGATTGGCTTACTCAGATCAAATTCATAACAAATTTCTTCTAAGGCCTGAAAGACTTTATGTGTGCGTGTATCATCAGATTCAATGCAAACTGTTGTATCCCGTACCATTCGGTTATCTTTTATTTCTTTTCCCCACAAACGGAACATCTTTTTTCCTCCTGCTTTCTCGTCATTTACTGCATTATATAACAATCACTCCAAAAAGAAAAGCAGGTATCTTCCTGCTTTTCCTACAAATCTTATCTCTATCTGATTAATTATTCCGAATTGCTTCCAGTGCACTGAGCTTCATTGCTCTTCGTGCCGGGAAATATCCTGCCAAAATGCCAACCAGCGCAGCAAATCCAAGCGATGCCAACACAAGCCACAGTGGAATATAGGAAATATTGGCTTCCACTCCCATGATCATCTCGCCGCTTACCACTTTATTGATTGCGAACGACATCAAAAAGCTTAAAATATTTCCAATAGTTCCTCCAAGCAACCCGATAAACGCCGCTTCCATTAAGAACATCTGCCGAATATTCTTCAAGCTACATCCAAGTACTTTAATGATTCCGATTTCTTTCGTACGCTCATAAATAGACATCATCATCGTATTAGCAATTCCAATTGCTGCTACGAGAAGCGATACTGCTCCGATTCCTCCAAGAACCGCCTGCACAATTGCAAACTGCTGTTTTGTGCTTTCTAAAGCCTCCACATTGCTGTTGGCATTATATCCCATACTGCGGATAATGTCGGAAACTTCTTTGACATGTTCCATATCATCTACTTCCACACGAATTTCAGAATACATCAATTCTTTAAAAGGCTTTCCTGCCTGGTTCAACGGCTGTCCCGGAATTGCCCGTCCTCGGAACTCTTTCTGAAGGACTGTTTTTAATGTATCCAGATCACAATATACATTATAAAAATGTTGATTATATTCTTCTGGTCCGCCTTCTACAAGACCACATCCCTTTATTACATGTTTTTTAGGCGGCTTAATCTCCTGCTGGCTGCCGTCTCCCCCAGGAATGTTCGTACTTCCCATCGAAGAATAATAAGCCTCTGTATCCAAAATCAAAAACATAGAATCTTTCAGCAGATCAATGTTCGGCAATTCTCCTGTCTCATAATATCCACTTCCGCCGTTCTTTGTATACATATTAGTAAGAATTCCATTTCCAAACAGAAGCTGAAGTTCCCCTGTTCCGCTATCCGGAAAACGGCTTTCCGGTGTCATTTTTATCTTCGCATTCTGAAGCGCAGACGGTGTCATCCCTGTCAGTGTAATCCATCCCTGGTATTTTCCTTTCAGCAGCATGGCCTCTGCAGTCAACACCGGTTCTACCCCATTCACATGCTCAAGCATCTCAAATTCTTTTCTTACATCCTCAGTCAGATATTTCTTCTCGTCATCATTTTGCTGCCCGTTGCTGTTATCACTATAATGCATGCCCATTCCACTGTCCATGCTGTATACAGTAATTGTTGTCAGACCTCCATACTCCTCGATCTGTTTATACATAGCTTCCTGCATCCCAAGTCCAAGTGATACCATTACAACAATAGATGCTGTTCCTATGACTACACCCAGAACAGTCAGAAAAGTTCTCAGCTTTCTTCGCTTTAAGTTACTACTGCTCATCCTCAGTAAGTCTATCAAACTCATCTACTAATCCGGCCTCCTCATCTTCCATTCTGCGCTTTTTCTTCTTTTTTACAATGATAGCCGCAGCTACTACTGCAATTACAATTCCTCCGCCAATCACAAACGGGATTACCGGGAATCCTTTTTCCTCCGGTTCTTCCGGCGTCTCCATCATCCCCACATCCTCTATCATCGGCTCTGTCACGAACACCGTCAGGTTCTTTTCAAATGTTGCAGGTGTTCCTTCTTCGTCTTCATATGACATAATCATCTTAACAGTTCCATCTCCTGTTGTAGCCTGAACACCTGTCAGCATCGCATCTACAGCGGCAGTTGCGCCTGGTTCTACATTACCGAGAAACTGTTCCTGTGCTTCAATCCCCTCTCCGGCAAAATTAACTTTCACATTATATAGTTTTGTCCGTCCAAGATTGTACAGATTACACATAACATTGGCTTCGGATCCAATCTCAATAGAATCAGACGTCATCTCAAACTCACTGAATTCAAATCTTGCATCCTGCTTAATCGGAATTGATACACTGGCGGTAGATTCAAACTGAGCCGCATCACTATTCTCGTATTTCATACCAATATTGATGCTGTATGGTTTCTGCACCAGATCAGACTTTGCATTCAGTACGATTGAAATATCACTTTCCCCATTTGCCTTTATCTTATCCAGATAGATTGAGTTGGAGCCTGATGCCGGAAGAAATGCCGGTGATGCTGTATTCGCATCCTGTCCTTCTGTCGGCGCCTGCAGATCAAACAATAAGTTCTGCACTCCTGTTTCTTTCGAAGTATTCTTCAAATGAATAATCAGCTTAAAATCTGTCCCCGCTTTTACAACTGCCGGTTCTGTAGAAAATCCTGTCACAATAACACGGGGCACAGAAGCTGAACCTTCTCCTCCGGATACATCACCATTGCTAATACCGCCGCCAAGATCGATTCCGCCCATATCTCCCTGTCCGGAGTCTGTCGGTGGTTCCGGCTGTGGCTGTGGTTCTGGCTGCGGCTGTGCTTTCGCATTGATTCGGATAAACACATTCGGAGAAGCTGTATAAGCCGTTCCTTCTTCATCTTCATAAGTAATTGTAAATTTCAATTCATACTTGCCTGCCTGTGTATCATCCGGCACTTTCACTGCATATGTAAGCGGTTTTTCCTCTCCTGCTGCGATATCTTCAAGCTGTACAGTACTGTTCATATTTCCGGTATCAAATGGCCATTTCTTCTCATTCTTTGGCACTACAACAACATTTTTGACATTTTTATCTGAATTGTTCTTAACCTTAATCTCCAGTGATCCTTCTGTTCCTGCTTCATACACCGGCATTTCCTGTCCTTCTCCAAAAGACAGTTTTAAGGTTCCTATCTTAGCACTTACCGATGACTTCTTCTCTTCCATCTTCTGCGATACCGTATCTGCTGCCACTGTTTCTCCCGGCTTTAACGCTGTGCCTACCATTCCCAGACACAACATCATTGCTAAAAATTTCTTACTTCTCTTCATGTTGATCTTCCTCACTCTCTTTCCTGTTGTCTTCTATTTTAACGATTTCACCGTCAATAATATGAAAAATCCTATCCGCATAGGAAGCAAGATGGTTATCATGGGTAACCATGACAAGCGTCTTCTTCTGCTTGCGCACAACCTGCTGCATCAGCGTCATAACTTCTTCTGAAGTATGAGAATCCAGATTGCCGGTAGGCTCATCGGCAAATATAATCTTGGGATCCACTACAAGAGCTCTTGCAACCCCGACTCGCTGCTGCTGCCCTCCGGACATCTGTGACGGATAATGCTTCTTATGCTTTTTTAAATTTACAAGATCCAACATCTGATCCGCCTTCTTCATTCGCACT
>CAUCYJ010000064.1:0-12400 GCA_958446945.1 uncultured Lachnospiraceae bacterium
GGACAAACCCATACCATCACTTTAAATCCCATCTCATGCAGTTTTTCCAGCATCTTCTCCGGTTCCGGAAACTTTCCGCTGTGAAATCTCCAGTCTCCATAACATTCAGACCAGCCATCATCAATCATGAGGACGCCGGACGGCATCCCATGCTTCAGAATATTCTCTGCGTAATTCATAATATCTTTCTCATTTTGATTAAATGTTAATTCAATCCAGGAGTTATAGATAGGCATTTGAAATAACTCTTTTGCAGGCATTTTATGAAATGGGAAATGCTTTTTCATTGCCGCCAGATACGCTTCCCTCAGATGTCCTCCGGTCTCTCCAAGTTCACATGTATCCTCTGCTTCCAGTATTCCCTTCGCCGCCTTTAAACAAAATCCTGCTTCATTCCAGAGATATCTGCCCTTTGTGGAAACTAACAGCGGCATTGCCTGATTCGGAGTCGGATTCTGCCTGAAATCCAATTCCAACTCCGTTTCCGGTCCGATCGGCATTTGCAGACCAAACTTTACACAGGTTCCGTACCAAAATTCATTTTCCATGAATGCTATCTTCATAAGCAGTTCTCCATTCCTACATCTGCTCTGCGTACGCTCTGATATTGGATGCATTGGCCACTTTTTCGACCTCCCCATCACGTATTACAACAAGCGTTGGCGCCTGCATCACTTTATACTTCTTTGCAAGATCTTTATGTTCTTCCGCATCAACTAACTCATAGTCGATCTTTGCATCTTCCAGCGTATTTCTGGCAATGCTGCAATTCGGACATCTCTTTGTTGTAAAAAGAAGTGTCTTCACCTTCTCTGTACTTTTCGGACACATCTGCTCTGTACAAATCTGTTTTGCACACTGCCCTGCCGCCTCTTTTTTCACAGCATTTGTGCGCCCTTCCATGCCGGATTTTAACACATTATAGACTTTACGCTCTTTAAATTCCTGCGTCTTTCCATCATTCCAGTTCTGCACCGGACGATAATATCCGGTAATACGGCTATATACCTCTGTTTTGTTTCCACAAATTGGACATACGTACTGCTCACCACTCAAATAACCATGATCCTTACATACAGAATAGGTCGGTGAAATCGTATAGTACGGCAGCTTATAGTTCTCCGCAATTTTGCGGACAAGCGTTGCTGCTGCCTTCCAATCCGGAAGTTTTTCTCCAAGAAATGCGTGGAATACTGTTCCGGATGTGTAAAGTGTCTGCAGTTCGTCCTGGATATCAAGCGCATCAAAAATATCCTCTGTAAAACCAACCGGTAAATGTGAACTATTCGTATAATACGGTGTTCCGCCCGGTTCAGCTGCCGTAATGATATCCGGATACTGCTCCACATCATGTTTTGCAAACCGATAAGTTGTTGATTCCGCCGGTGTTGCTTCCAGATTATAGAGATCTCCGTACTCTTCCTGATAAGAAGAAAGGCGCTCTCTCATATGATTTAATACCGCTTTTGAAAATTCCTGTGTACATTCGTGAGTCATATCTGCGCGAAGCCAGTTTGCATTCAGCCCCGCCTCATTCATGCCAATCAGACCAATGGTTGAAAAATGATTGTTAAATGTTCCGAGATAACGCTTCGTATATGGATACAAACCTTCTTCCAACAATCCGGAAATAATTGTCCGCTTAATCTTTAAAGATCTTGCTGCGATATCCATCATCCGGTCAAGGCGGTGATAAAACTCTTCCTCGCTTTTTGACAGATATGCAATTCTTGGCATATTGATTGTCACAACCCCGACAGACCCTGTACTCTCACCGCTTCCAAAAAATCCACCAGATTTCTTTCGAAGTTCTCTCAGATCCAACCTCAGACGACAGCACATACTCCGCACATCACTCGGTTCCATATCACTATTAATATAATTAGAAAAATACGGTGTTCCGTACTTTGCTGTCATTTCAAACAAGAGACGATTATTCTCTGTATCAGACCAGTCAAAATCACTTGTGATCGAATAGGTCGGAATCGGATACTGGAATCCGCGTCCATTGGCATCTCCCTCAATCATAATCTCGATAAACGCCTTATTGACCATATCCATTTCTTTCTTACAATCTCCGTAAGTAAAATCCATCTCCTTGCCGCCAACGATCGCAGGAAGATTGGCCAGGTCGTTCGGTACTGTCCAATCCAGAGTGATATTAGAAAACGGCGCCTGTGTTCCCCAACGGCTCGGCGTATTTACTCCGTAAATAAAAGATTCAATACATTTCTTTACCTGTTCATAAGTAAGATGATCTGTCTTAACGAACGGTGCAAGATAGGTATCAAAGGAAGAGAATGCCTGTGCCCCCGCCCATTCATTCTGCATAATTCCAAGAAAGTTTACCATCTGATTGCAGAGCGTAGATAAGTGCTTCGCCGGAGCAGACGTAATCTTACCCGGAATACCGCCTAATCCCTCCTGGATCAGCTGTTTTAATGACCATCCTGCGCAATACCCTGTCAACATCGAAAGATCGTGGATATGAATATCGCCGCTGCGGTGTGCATTGGCAATCTCCTCATCGTAAATTTCTGAAAGCCAGTAATTCGCAGTAATCGCACCGGAATTGCTCAGAATCAATCCTCCAACAGAGTACGTCACTGTAGAATTCTCTTTCACTCTCCAGTCTGTTACTTTCACATAACTGTCCACAATATCTTTATAGTCAAGCAATGTAGATTTCATATTGCGGATCTTCTCTCGCTGCTTTCGGTACAAAATATATCCCTTTGCCACATCGGAATATCCTGACTGTACAAGGACATTTTCTACACTGTCCTGAATCTCTTCTACCTGGATTAACCCCTCTTTAATCTTTGGTTCAAAGTCTGCTGTCACTTTCAGCGTGAGCATATCAATGATGCTTGGATGAGACTGTTTATCCTGCGCATCAAATGCTTTTGCAA
Organism: uncultured Lachnospiraceae bacterium; assembly: GCA_958446945.1. GTDB lineage: Bacteria > Bacillota > Clostridia > Lachnospirales > Lachnospiraceae > UBA9414. Next base: position 2,913 of record CAUCYJ010000064.1, read on the forward strand.
TTGCTACTGATATTTTATTCAAATCAAATTCTGCGATTTTACCATCACGTTTGATTACCTGATACATTGCTATCTTCCTTTCTCGTTCTCATTTCGTTCTCCCCGTGTGATGTTCATTTTAGCACTGTCAAATCGGGGTGTCAATAAAAGAAGAACAAGATATAGTGTATACATGAATTGTGTATAACCATATCTTGTTATCTGATAATTTATGTAATTCCACGCAAATATACATTCTTCATGTATTTTGCCGCAAGCTCTCCAGCTTCTTTCATCCATTGATCTGTATGACTGTGAAGTCCTTGTTCTATCACGTCTCCTGAGTCTTCGAACTTTTGAAGATAGTATTTTTCTGCCCCCAAAAGCCATTCTCCAATTCTGGAAATGTCATCTTTTTCATGGAATTCTCTGACAATAGTTGTTCTAAATTCATAGGGAAGATGTCCTTCCAAAAGCCACTTTGCAGATTGCTCCACCGCCGAAGTGTCATATCCTGTAATCCCTATTGTTTCCCCATAACGCTCCCGTGCATTCTTAATATCCATAGCCACATAATCAATCAGTCCCTTTTGCACCAGTTCTTTCAGTCGCTTCGGAGAACTTCCGTTTGTATCCAGTTTAATAAGATATCCGAGCTTTTTTATTTTCGTCAAAAAACAATCCAGGTCCTTCCAGAGAAGAGGTTCTCCTCCTGTAATACAAACACCGTCTAATATTCCTCTTCTTTTCTCCAAAAATGCCATTAACTTTTCTTCATCAAGTTCTCCCGCATCTTCCATATGGGTTACAAGTGATGCATTATGGCAGAACGGACATCGGAAATTGCATCCGCACGTAAAAATTGTACATGCTGCCTTTTCCGGATAATCTAACAATGTCAGTTTTTGAAGTCCACTGATTTTCATTATACTCCTTCTTTCTTCGTCTATCTATATACTGTATACTGATATGCAAAATATGTCGGTCATCTCTGACCGACATATTCCTATTTCTTCTTTATGTTACATGAAATTTCAAAAATAATCAATGCTGCCTTTATCTCATTGAGATTTTCCTATACCGATTATTCAAAGCTTTGTTCTGTACGCTCAATAATCTCATCTTGAAGCGCTTTGCTCAAGTTACGGAAATGATCGCTGTAACCAGCTACACGAACAATCAAATCTTTATAATCCTCCGGATGTTTCTGTGCGTTGATCAAAGTCTGGCGGTCAATTACGTTAAACTGAATATGATGTCCATCCATATTAAAGTAAGAACGGATCAGATTCGCCATCTGGTCAAGCCCTTCTTCTCCCGCAACAACACTCGGTGTAAACTTCTGGTTCAGAAGTGTTCCTCCCGTCTGAAGGTGATCCATCTTGGAAGCAGATTTCACAACTGCTGTAGGTCCATTCACATCAGCACCCTTCTCCGGAGAAATTCCTTCTGAAACCGGCTTATGTGCCAGACGTCCATTTGGACTTGCCATCATGACTTCCCCAAAATATACATGACAAGTTGTCGGAAGCATGTTAATGCGGTATGTACCGCCTTTCATATTCGGACGTCCTGTTACACTCTTCTGATAGAATGTAAAGATCTCTTTCATAAGCTCATCTGCATATGGATCATCATTTCCATACTTCGGCGTCTTATTGCTTACGAGATTCCAGATTACTTCATGGCCTTCAAAATTATCATCCAGAGCCTGCATCAGCTCTTCCATCGTAAATTTCTTCTCGTCATAAACATTATATTTCACAGCTGCGACACAGTCTGTAATTGTTCCAATTCCAACGCCCTGAAGATAATTTGTATTATAGCGGGCTCCACCTGCATTGTAATCTTTTCCTTTAGAAATACAATCATTTGTAATAATTGACAGGAACGGTACCGGCATATAATCTGCATAAATTTTCTCAATAACATTGCTTCCCTGAATCTTAATGTCAAGGAAATACTCGATCTGCTTTTTATATGCATCGAAAAGTTCGTCAAACGTCTTAAAGTCTGTCGCATAACCCAACTGAAGTCCAAGCTGTTTTTTAGCAACTTTGTCATAACCGTTGTTCAATGTCAATTCAAAAATCTTCGGCAAGTTAAAATATCCTGTTAAAATATACGCTTCGTTTCCAAATGCACCTGTTTCAACACATCCACTCGTACCGCCTCGTCTAGCATCTTCCAAAGTCTTACCTGCATTCAAAAGTTCCTGCACGATTGCTTCTGTATTGTAGAAAGCTGGCTGCCCCCATCCTTTTCTGGAAATCTCACAGGCACGTTTCAAGAACTTCTGCGGAGTCTTACGGCTGATCTGCACGTTAGAACTAGGCTGAAGCAGCTTCATTTCATCCATACAATCAAGAATCAGATAGCTGACACGGTTTACACCATTTTCTCCATCCGGTGTGATTCCTCCTGTATTTAGGTTTGCAAAATCTGTATAAGTACTGCTCTCTTTCAGAGTAATTCCTACTTTTGGCGGAGCTGGCTGATTGTTGAATTTTATCCAGAGACACTCTAATAATTCCAATGCTTTCTCATCATCTAAAGTACCTTCTGCTACATCATGCTCATAGAATGGATTCAAATGCTGATCCAGTCTTCCCGGGCTATAAGCATCCCACGGATTCAATTCCGTCGTTACACTCAAATGTACAAACCAATATGTCTGGATTGCCTGCCAGAATGTCTGAGGTGCATGTGCCGGAACGACATCACAGTTTGCTGCAATCTGAAGCAGCTCCTGTTTTCTAGTTTCATCTGTTTCTTTCTCTGCAAGCTCTCTCGCATATGCCGCATAGCGTTCTCCGAGAATCATGATCGCGTCACAAGCAATTGCCATACCTCTTAATTGATTTCTTTTTTCAAAAGCTTCTTTATCATTTGCAAAGTCAAGCTTTTCAATTGCAGCTTCGATTTCAGCCTTGTAATCCAGAAAGCCTTTTTCATAAATCTTAAAAGAACCTACTGTATGTCCAGGACCGCGCTGTTCCATGAACTCTGTAAAGATTCCCGCCTCATAAGCAGATTTCCATTCAGGTGTCATATTGTCGATAATTTTTTTACGGATAGAACGTTTCTCCCAAAATGGGATAATGGTCTCTTCCTGGAACTTGTAATCTTCTTCACGCACTTTAAAACTGATCAATTCACGATCATTCATAATATGCATATCTTCTACCGTGTGACAGCAAAGCTCCGGAAATGTCGGCGCAGCCTGCGGAGAATTTCCTTTCTCTCCAACAATCAATTCTCCATCTCCGATATACAGTGTTTTCTTTGAAAAATACTCTTTTAACACAAGTGCTCTTAATTCCGGAATAGAAACGGCTCCTTCATACTGCTTATATGTCTCTGTTTCAATTTTGGCACGCTCTATATCAATATGTGCCGCTGTTTCAAGACTGCATCTGCGCAGATTTTTAATTCTTGCGTTCATTCCTCTCTCTTCCATGAACTTAACCTCCTATTTTTGTATTCTGAAATCCTTCACGGATAAACAATTGCTGAAACTTTTTCATTTCTTCTTTTGATGGCGCGTGAAGATCCGAGCCTTCATAGTGCTCTCCAAGCTTACCATACTTTCCTGAACCTGTATTATGATACGGAAGAAGATTGATCTGTGCAGGATGAATTCCATTTTCTTTTAAGAATGTTATAATTGCACCTATGCTTTCCGAATCACCGTTCACTTCTTTGATTGTAGGAATCCGGATATAAATCCTTGCTCCTGCCTGACTGAGACGGGTAACATTGTCCAAAATCAATGTATTATCCACCCCAATATATTTTTTATGTTTCTCATGATCCATAACTTTTATATCATATAAAAATGTATCAATATACGGAAGGATTCTTGCAAAGTTCTCATACGGCGCAAATCCACATGTATCTATTGTAACAGAAATTCCTTCCTGATTCAGCCTTTTCACAAGTTTTTCTATATAATTCATATTTTGAGACATAACTTCTCCGCCGGATAAAGTCACACCGCCTCCTGATTCCTCATAAAACATCTCATCTTTTTTCAGTTCTTTTACAAGGTCTTCAATGTCCCATTCCGTTCCTGCAATTTCCCGGAGATTTCTCACACAATACTCAAGACATTTTCCGCATTGCTCACAGATTTCCTTATCCGTCCATACTTTTCCGTCAATTTTTTTAATCGCATGTTCCGGACAGGCTTCTGCACATCGATAGCAGCCGACACATTTCTCTTCATCGTACATAACTTCCTTCTGAAATGCCTGCGTCTCCGGATTATGGCACCACACACAATTTAACGGGCATCCTTTAAAAAATACACTTGTCCGGATCCCATCTCCATCATGAATGGAATATTTTTGTATATTCGTAATTAGCGTCATCTCTACCTCTTCCTTTTGGACTATGGTTTAAACTTCAGTCAAATTATATCAATCCCAGAATTCAATGTCAATATTTTATCATACATGATAATAAAATATCTATTATTGCAGTCCTTTTTTTATCTGTGATATACTAAAACAGTACTAATTGCAAAGGTTTTCCCTAAGCAAAAAGGCGTGAGATTTAAGATTTAATGATATGTACACATTACTGTGTGCTTATTTCTTATACCCATACGCCAAGTATGGGTATTTTTTATATTTACAAGGAGGATACCTTATGGACAATCGAATTGCTCTGATTGGAATTATTGTAGAGAGCACAGAACACATCGATGATCTGAACCGGCTTCTCAGTTCTTACGGCAAATATGTCGTCGGACGTATGGGCATCCCTTATAGAGAGCGAAATATTTCTATTATCAGCATAGCTGTAGACGCTCCGAGCGATATTATCAGCGCTTTATCCGGGAAGATTGGTATGCTTTCCGGCATCAGCACAAAAACAATTTATGCAAAAACGCCCGCCAAAATACAGGAAAAAAAATAACAGGAGAATATGTATGAAAACATTGGTTGATAAGCTGAGTTTCGGACACAGCCTTACAAAATCTGATTGGATTGAACTCATTAGCAGTCAGACACCTGAACTGTCTGAATATGTCTTTGCGCAGGCGAGAGAAGTCCGCGATGCAGTCTATGGACATGAAATCTACATCCGAGGTCTGATTGAATTTACGAATTACTGCCGAAATGACTGCTATTATTGTGGAATCCGCAAAAGCAATCAAAACACAAATCGTTTTCGTCTCACACCGGACGAAATCCTTTCCTGCTGTCAGGTCGGATACGACCTCGGTTTTCGTACTTTTGTGCTGCAGGGCGGAGAGGACGGTTACTTTACCGATGAACGTCTGATCGCGCTCATTCGCCAGATAAAAAAGGATTTTCCGGCTTGTGCTGTTACTCTGTCTGCCGGCGAGAAATCCCATGACAGTTATCAGGCGCTCTTTGAGGCAGGCGCTGACAGATATCTGCTGCGCCATGAAACTGCCAGCATCTCACATTATCAGAAGCTTCACCCCGCTTCTCTTTCAGCTTCACACCGTCAGAAATGTCTGTATGATCTGAAAGAGATCGGTTATCAGACCGGTGCAGGCATGATGATCGGCTCTCCATACCAGACAGCAGAACATCTGGCAGAAGATATGCTCTTTTTAAAAGATCTAATGCCGCACATGATCGGCATTGGCCCATTTATCCCTCATCACGATACCCCGTTTGCCAAAGAAGCTTCCGGTACAATCGAGCAAACATTATTCATACTCGGTCTTGTACGGCTTATGATCCCGGAAGTGCTTCTTCCGGCTACTACAGCACTCGGCGCCATCCGCCCGGACGGAAGAGAACTCGGCATTCTCGCCGGAGCAAATGTAATTATGCCCAACCTGTCACCGTCCAACACAAGAAAACACTATCATTTGTATGATAATAAACCTTTCAGTGGATTAGAAGCAGCAGAGCATCTTGCAGAACTTCGGATACGCATGAAAGAAATGGGTTATACTGTCGTCACGGCTCGTGGCGACTCAAAAGTACTATCATAAGCAACTTCACGCTTACATAAGCAACTTCACGCTTACAAACAAGAAAAGGAGAACAATATTATGGCTATCTATGATCCAAAATCAAGAATTGCAGACGAATTTATTAATCACGAAGAGATTCTTCAGACACTTGACTATGCTGAACAGAACAAGCACAACGAACAGCTCATTTCAGAAATTATCGAAAAAGCAAAAGAACGCAAAGGGCTCACCCACCGCGAAGCATCTGTCCTCCTGGCATGTGATCTTCCGGAAAAAACACAGGAAATCTTCGCACTTGCAGAACAGATCAAGAAAGATTTCTATGGAAACCGCATTGTTATGTTTGCTCCTCTTTATCTTTCAAACTATTGTGTCAACGGCTGTACATATTGCCCGTATCATTTAAAAAATAAACATATCGCCCGCAAAAAACTGACACAGGATGAAATACGCCGGGAAGTTATTGCACTTCAGGATATGGGACATAAACGTCTTGCTCTGGAAACAGGTGAAGATCCTGTCAACAGTCCAATCGAATATGTACTGGAATCCATTAAAACAATTTACAGCATTAAACATAAAAACGGCGCGATCCGCCGCGTCAATGTGAATATTGCCGCAACTACTGTGGAAAACTACCGCAAGTTAAAAGAAGCCGGTATCGGAACTTATATTTTATTCCAAGAGACATACCATAAAGAAAGCTATCTGGAACTCCATCCAACCGGTCCAAAACATGACTATAATTACCATACAGAGGCTATGGACCGTGCAATGGAGGGCGGTATCGACGATGTCGGCTGCGGTGTCCTCTTTGGGCTTGATAAATACCGCTATGAATTTGCCGGACTTCTGATGCATGCAGAACATCTGGAAGCTGTATGGGGCGTTGGTCCTCATACGATCAGTGTACCGCGACTCTGTCCTGCTGATGATATTGATGTTAATGACTTCGATAACAGCATCAGCGATGACATTTTCGAAAAAATTGTTGCCTGCATCCGTATTGCGGTTCCTTATACAGGTATGATCATTTCCACAAGAGAAAGTCAAAAAAGCCGTGAACGCGTTCTTCATCTTGGTATTTCCCAGATTAGCGGTGGTTCTAAAACAAGTGTTGGAGGCTATGCTGAACCGGAACCGGAAGTAGAAAATTCATCCCAGTTTGACGTAAGTGATACCCGTACATTGGACGAAATCGTGAAATGGCTTATGGATATGGGCTATCTTCCAAGTTTCTGTACCGCATGCTACCGCGCAGGCCGCACCGGAGATCGCTTCATGTCTCTTTGCAAGAGCGGTCAGATCCAGAACTGCTGTCATCCAAATGCTCTAATGACATTAAAAGAATATCTGGAAGACTATGCCGCTCCTGAGACAAAGAAAGTCGGAGAAGCACTAATCCAAAAAGAACTGGAAAATATTCCGAATGAAAAAGTAAAAGAAAGAGTCGTTCAGTATCTAAAAGAAATGGAACAGGGCGGAAAACGTGATTTCCGTTTCTAATTTTTCATAACAATTTCTATGATTGATAATTTGAAAGGACTAAGTCTTATGAGTTTGAACAATACTCCTGCCGCCAACCGCACCCATATTGGAATCTTTGGACGGCGCAATGCCGGTAAATCAAGCGTGATCAATGCCATTACCGGACAATCTCTTGCTATCGTTTCAGACATAAAAGGAACAACAACTGATCCTGTATCAAAAGCAATGGAACTGCTCCCACTCGGCCCGGTTGTCATCATCGATACTCCAGGGCTTGATGATATTGGAGAGCTGGGCGCACAAAGAATCCAAAAAGCATACCAGGTTCTAAACAAAACTGATATTGCCATTCTTGTAGTGGATGCCTCTGTCGGATTTACAAGAGAAGATGAAGAAATTTTAAAACGGATCTATGACAAAAAAATCCCTTATGTTACCGTTTTAAATAAAATTGACCGGTGTGAAATTCTTCCTGAAATTCAAGATGTTTCCAATACGATCTGTGTCAGCGCCATTACTGGCTACCATATTCAGGAATTAAAAGAAATGATTGCCGCACAAACTCCTGATAATGTATCTGACAGCTGCCTTGTAAGGGATCTGATCGCTCCGTCTGATTTTGTTATCCTTGTTGTTCCGATTGACAAAGCAGCTCCTAAAGGCCGCCTCATCCTTCCGCAGCAGCAAACAATCCGAGACATTCTTGACGGTCACGGTGTTTCCATTGTTGTATCTCCGCAAGAACTGCCAAGTACAATTGCATCACTTGGCAAAAAACCTGCGCTTGTCATTACTGACAGCCAGGTATTTGAAGAAGTTGCCCAGCTGACTCCAAAAGAACTTCCATTAACGTCTTTCTCTATCTTGTTTGCCAGATACAAGGGCAGCTTAAGCCTCCTCTCGGAAGGCGCTCTTACGATTGACCAGTTAAAGGACGGAGATACTATTCTAATCTCGGAAGGCTGTACCCATCACCGCCAGTGCGGCGACATTGGTACGGAAAAGCTTCCTGCCTGGCTTCAAAAGCATACCGGAAAACAACTGCAGTTCGAATTCACAAGCGGAACGGAATTTCCTGAAGAACTGCAGAAATACCGTCTCATCATCCATTGCGGAGGCTGCATGCTGAATGAGCGTGAAATGAAATACCGCCTTCTCTGTGCCAAAGACCAGAACATACCTGTCACCAACTATGGTATGGCAATCGCGCATATGAAAGGAATCTTAAAAAGAAGTATGGAAATCTTCTCATAAAAGTATGAGCCTCTGCTGCCGCGGTATCATCCGCTGGCAACAGAGGCTCTTTTTATTTTCGGTTCTATTTCGTTTTTACATATTCATTGATTGGCCGGAGCATATACTCATTATACGGGAACTTATCTGTCGTTACATATCCTGCCGGAGCATCAATTAGCTGTGCAATACGATTAACCAGAGTTGCACATGTAAGTTCTACCGTAGCCGGTCTATTTACGATGCTTGTCGTTTCCGGTTCCCCATACAGTGTCCATTCATTTTTGTCAAATTCTTCTGGTGCAAATACCTTTCCTACACACTCAGTTTCTAAAATAATACCTTCTGCTGTCTCAGTTGTAACAATTGCTCTCATACCAGTTGCATTACCAGCCTTAATCGTCATTCCGAGCGTTTCTGAATATAAGTCATTCTCCCATGTGCAAGGAACACATTTCTGAGTTTGAGAAACTACCGTCAATTCAAGCTTACTTGCAAGCCATCCATTCTGATTCCACATATAAGACGGAACATATTCTCCGCTTTCCACTTTCTGCTTAATCTCATCGGAAGTCCAGTGATTACATGTTCCGATCTCTGTCTCAAATCTATCCAGTGGAAGTCCTGCTCCATGTCCCTCTGCAAGTGCGATTCCATAATCTTCTACATTGTACCAACTGCTGCCGACAATTTTTTTCACTTCAAAAGAAGAACCCATTAAGTTGGTACCATAGTCCCCCAGAACAGATCACAGTAGCCTACACCAGTCAATGTACATCTGACTTCTTTCGCCAATGCATCCACCTTAGATGTCAGTGACGGAGAC
>CAUCYJ010000065.1:0-12387 GCA_958446945.1 uncultured Lachnospiraceae bacterium
TGCACGCACACGACTAATCTTGACAACCTGTCCAACATCCGGTGCTTCAATCATCTGTCCATTTCCAATATAAATTGCTACATGACCAGGTGTCCAGCAAATATCCCCCGGCTGTGGGTTAGAAACTCTTCTTCCGCTGGCTAACTGTGCACTTGATGTACGTGGGATAGAAATTCCGGCTACACGATGACAATAACTTGTCAGTCCGGAACAGTCAAGTCCAACTCCCGGAGTTGTTCCTCCCCACACATATGGAACTCCAAGCTGTGAGTAAGCTGCATTTACAATTGTCTGCGCAACACTTGTATTTCCACCACTATTATTGTCTGTCTCCGGTTCACTTGGCACTGACGGAGTCTGCGGCTGTGATGGCGCAGATGGCTGCGACGGTGTTTCCGGCTGTGACGGCGCAGATGGCACATCAATATTCGTGTCATTTCCTCCTGACGGCGTATTTGGCTGCTGGTTCTGCTGTCCCTGTGCCTGTTGCTGTTTAGCCGCCTCTTCTGCCGCTTTTCTTGCTTCTTCGGCTTTCCGCTGCTCTTCTGCAATAATTGCTGCCTGAAGCTGCTCATCCAGATTCGCCACTTCTACCTGCTTACTGGAGATCGTCTGAGATAACTGATCGCTCTTTGCAGTCAGCTGTTCATCCAGCTCCTGCATGTTCTTTTGCTCCTGCTCAAGCTGTGCTTTCAGATCGGCAATATTATTTTTAGTCTGCACATATTCATCAAGCATTTTTCTGTCGTAACTATGTATCTTCTGGATATATTCCGCCTGATTCAGCATCTCCGAAATTGACCCAGAAGTAAAAATCTTCTCAATCGCTGCAACACCGCCATCTTCATACATATAGCGAATCCGATACTTCATCGCCTCATACTGTTCAGCTTCTTTTACCTGTGCTGCTTCCAAATCGACATTTGCCTGAGCGATCTCATCAGCTTTGATTACCATATCTGTCTCTAGCTGGCTGATCTGTCCAAGCGCCGTCTCCAATTCTTTTTGAAGACTGTTGACTGCATTTTCTGCTTCTTTCTTCTGTGTTTCAATGGCGTCAATGTCCGATGCATATACATATACCGGCGCTGCAATCAGCGATCCTGCTACGATAGATGCCATGAGCATTCTGCTAAATTTCTTCATAGCTCACCCTTCCTCTTATCAAATTTATATGTCCCCGCATATATGCTGACAGAATACAACATTTATCATCGTTTTGCAACTGTCTGCTTTTATTCTTGGAAACATTTTTTTCGTACCGTTACTATTGATTATTATAAATCCCAAGAAATATTTTTGCAATAATATCTCTTATTTGTTAACAATTGTTTCACATTTTACTGCCATTTTTTTATTTTATGTTCAACAAAAAAACTACCGGATTCAAAGTGTTTCTCTTTATCCGATAGTTTCTATCATATAAATTCTACCAATATCTGCGATACCACGGGGAACCGTATACATTTGCAACTTTTACGACATCGCCCGGCTGTGGTGCGTGGATCATCTGACCGCCGCCGATATAAATTCCAACATGTCCGGAATAGCATACGATGTCTCCCGGAAGTGGATTCGATACCGCTTTTCCACCGGAACCCTGAGGTCCTGACGTTCTAGGAATGGAAATTCCTGCTACCCGGTGTGCATACTGTGTCAGTCCAGAACAATCAAGTCCGGAACCCGGCGTTGTTCCTCCCCATACATATGGCACTCCAAGCTGTGAATAAGCTGCATTTACAATCGCCTGTGCAACGCTTGTATCACCGCTTCCTCCCTGTGATGTATTACCACCTGAGACATTACTGTTCCCTGATGAAACATTGCTATCTGTCTGATCCGTTGGTCTGTTATCATTGTTGCTATTGCTATTATTATTAGAAGCAGATTGGTTAGCTGCCTCCTCAGCTGCTCTTCTTGCAGCTTCTTCTGCTGCCGCCTGCACAATTGCTGCCTGAAGCTGTTCATCAAGTTCTGCAACTTCTGCTCGCTTTTCTTCCACCATTGTGCTGATGTTTGCTTTTTCCTGTTCAAATTCTGCCTGTTTAGCCATCAATTCCGTCTGTTGCTGTTCAAGCTCTGCTTTCAATGTTTCAACCTGTTTTTTTGTATCCACATACTCTTCCAGCTTCTGTCTATCGTACTGATGTACATTCTGAATATATTCTGCTTTATTTAATACTTCCGAAATACTTTTGGATTCCAGAAGTCCCGTCAGGAAAGAAGTATTGCCCTCTTCATACATATAACGAATCCGGAGCTTCATCGCTTCATACTGCTCATCTTCTTTTTCCTGAGCCGCTGCCAGATCCACCTCAGCCTGCGCGATCTTCTCACCCGTTTCTATCAACTGACCTTCCAGTTCATTGATATTTTCAATTGTTTTTGCCAGATCATTCTTTAAACTTTCCAGTGCGTTTTCTGACGCTTCTTTTGACTGCCTGATCCCTTCCACATCCGGCGCTGCAAATACCGGTGTCACCGCTAAGGATGCGGCAAGTACCGCTACAAGAACTGCTTTCCCAAATTTATTCATAGATTCACCATTTCCTATATTCTAAATTTTATTTCTTGCGCTAGTATATTACATTTTTTCAAAAAAAGCAATACTTTTTAATATTTTTGTAACATTTCTATTATTTTATGTTACTATTTCTTTCCCAAACATCATAGTAATGAGCAGATTACTTCTCTTCTGAAATCTTTTCATCTTTTTGATCATTCATAAAAAATTTTACATAAATTCCAGAAGCTGCTGCTGCACAGAGGATGGAGACCAGACTGATCCGCAACGGATTTTCAAACATCCAGGTAAACCCTCCCGCTTCCGTCAGAAGCACTGAAACAATATTTACCATGCCATGTGCTAACACAGGCGCTGCCAGCGAATGATATTTTTCATACAAATACGCCAGAAGCAATCCCATTCCAAAAGCATAAAGCATCTGTATCATATTTCCGTGGAAAAATCCGAACAAAATTGCAGATGTAAACATTGCATTTTTAAAAGAAAAATCATCTCTCAGTCTTTTATAGATCAATCCTCGGAAAATCAATTCCTCACTAAGTGGTGTGATCAGTCCATAACCAATCAGCTGTCCAATCAACGGAATCGCATACTGTTTTACTGATGTTTCTGCATAAGCTTCCGAGGCAATCGCCAGATCTGCAAGCAGCGAAATATTATTCAGTACAAGCCCGACTGCCGCTGCAAATGGTATAATAATCAGAAATTTCGTCCACTTCACTTTTTGAGAACTCATCTGCCCAACTGCTGTCGTTTGTTTTCTCTTCTTTTCATCTCTATGAAACAAAATCCACATAATCGGAATCGTACACAGCGCCGTTACAAGGGCTAAATGAGCAGAGTGAGCCAGCACCTCATTCGTCTGCTCCATCACATATTCCATAATTGCCTGCTGATCTGCACTCATAATTACTTTCATATATTCATCAAAATTCAGCAGAAGCACCGCAGTACTTGCCGCCATTGAAACTGCTAAAGCCACAATATTTTGAATAATTATCGGACCAAGCATATACCAGAACTGTCCAAAACAGCCTTTTTTCTGCATAAAATTTCCTCACATTCTTCATTTTTTGCCAAACTATTATTTATTCTACTTCTCTTTCTCCAAAGTTTCAACCGTAAATCCGGATTATTTATGAATTCTTTCTTGACTTTTACTGTCATTGCAACTATGATTAAGTCCGTAAAATATATATAGTAACTAGGGGAGCATTTTGCTGAGACACATTTTATGTGAACCCTCATTACTTGATCCAGATAATACTGGCGAAAGGAAGGAGATTTTATGAATCAGACATCAAAAACTGCTGCCGCATCTTACGGCACAACTAAGAAACTCGTATTTTCAGCAATGGCTATTGCATTAGCTACAGTCACATCTTATATTAAGGTATTTGAGTTACCTATGGGAGGATCTGTTACTCTTTGCAGTATGCTATTCATTTCTTTAATTGGATATTGGTTCGGTCCAAAAGCCGGAATTCTTACCGGTATCGCCCACGGAATCCTTCAATTTATTTTAGATCCTTATATCCTTAGCATCCCACAGGTTGTCATTGATTACTTTTTTGCTTTCGGAGCTCTTGGCTGTTCCGGATTTTTCCGCAATCAAAAGCACGGATTGATCCTGGGCTATATTGCCGCAGTATTAGGCCGCTATTTCTTTGCGGTACTGTCCGGAGTTGTCTTTTTTGCTTCTGCAGCTCCAGAAACTATGCACCCTCTTGTATACTCTATCATTTATAATGGTTCTTACTTAGGACTTGAAGCGATTATTACTATTAGCCTTCTCACATTGCCTCCTGTTCGACAGGCAATTACAAAGCTAAAAGCAATTTAATTTCACAACAAAACCGGAAGACTCCAAACGAATCTTCCGGTTTTGATTTTTCTCAATAATCGTTAAATGTTACAGCATCTAATCCTCTACCTGCGCTTTTATTTCTCGAATTAACTGTTCAATTTCCTGGCGTTCTGTCTGAAGCGCTCCCTGTACCATATCAGGTTTACCGCCTCCTCTTCCGTGACACCGGTCATTCAACCATTTCGCAATCTTTCTGGCATCTTCCGTTTTACTTGCCGCTACGTATTTAAACTCGTGACATTCTGCCTCTCCATCCCCATTCAGAAGAATACAAGTATCCACTTCTTTCTCCATCAACAGATTTACATATTCTCTCATCTGCACTCCGTCAAGCTCCTCTTCAAGAACAATCAGCACCCGTCCGACTGGATTTTGATTTTCTGCTTTGTAGGAAAGAATCTGACTCATCAGTGCCGCTTTTTCATTTGTCAAGCGGTAGATCTCTTCTTTCAAGCGCTCTACTGCATCTGCTGCCTCATCTTCTTTTACAGAAAGAGAAGTGGAAATCTTCTGCACAAGTACTTCTTTTCGATTATAGTCCCCCAACGCGCGAAACCCACACTGCATTGTGATTCGGACACCGCCTTTATAATTCTGCATCCCGACGAATTTAATCATACCGATCTGCCCCGTCTGTTTCACATGCGGTGCACAGCAGGCGCATATATCATACCCCGGAATGGTAACAATCCTTACTTGACCTTCAATCTCAATTTTACTTCGATAAGCAATTGTCTTCAATTCCTCATGACTCGGATAAGAAATTTCCACCGGGATATTTTCTGCAATTGCTCCATTTGCTTTTTGTTCCACTTCCCGAAGCTGTTTCTTTGTCAAAGCACCGTCAAAGTCCAGTGTAACATAGTCTTTCGCAAGATGAAAGCCCACGTTATGATAGCCATAAATACTGTTTACCAAACCGGACACAATATGTTCTCCTGTATGCTGCTGCATTTTGGAAAACCGATCCGTCCAGTCAATCTTCCCATGTACGTTGCTTCCTACCTCTAGCGGCCGATCTCCCTTATGATAAATCTGTCCATTTTTCTCTTGCACATCCGTAATATGTACCGTCTCTTCTTCCCGGCTGCACATACTTTCCGTTATTGTCTTCTGGTCATTCTGACCAGATGTGCACCAGAGCATTCCTGTATCTGCACTCTGACCTCCGCCCTCCGGAAAGAAAACAGTCTGATCAAGTACGATCAAATATGTTCCCTCTTGCTCTTTGCATTCTGTTACCACAGCATCAAATTCCTGCCGGAAACTATCCTCGTAAAATAATTTTTTCGTCACTGTTCTGCCTCCTGATCTTTGATCTGATCTTTCTGACGATCTGTCGCTGGCTTGACTACATCCGCTCCGGTGCTTCAAATCCCAACAGATCAATACATGTTTCCAGTACTTTTCTTGTCAGTTTCAAAAGTGCAATATAGCTTTCCCGACGTGTTGTATCTTCTTCTGAGAGAATCTTTGTCTCATGGTAGAAACGGTTAAATGCATTTGCAAGATCATAAATATATGCACAGATTTTATGTGGCGCTGTATCTTTGTATGCATTTTCAATCACTTCATTAAATTTAGAAACTTCAAGCATTAAAGCTTTCTCACTTGGATTTGCCGGCGCCAGAAGTTCACAGCCTTCCAGGCTATTTCCGCTTTCTGCATATTTATTCATAATAGACTTAATACGAACAATTGTGTAGAGAATATACGGTCCTGTATTCCCCTCAAAAGATGTAAACCGATCAATGTCAAATACATAATCTTTTGATGCTTGATTGGAAAGATCTCCGTATTTCAAAGCAGATAATCCTACAATCTGAGCTGTCTTTCTTCCCTCATCTTCTGAAACAGTGCGGTTTTCTACAATCTTTTTATACATTTCTTCATTAATCTCATTGATCAGATTTTCAAGACGCATTACACCGCCTTCTCTTGTCTTAAACGGTTTTCCGTCTTTTCCGTTCATCGTACCAAAACCAAGGAATTTTAATTCTACTTCATCCCGTACAATTCCTGTTTTCTTTGCACAACGGAATACCTGTACAAAATGCAGTTCCTGCCGTTTATCAACCACATAAATCACTTCATCCGGAGCCACAAGCTTTTCTCGCTCCACAAGTGTTGCAAGATCTGTTGTGTCATAGAGTGCTGCCCCATCTGATTTCAGAATCATGCATGGCGGAATCTCTTTTGTATCTGTCTCTTCTTTCACATCTACAACAAGCGCACCTTCGTCATAGTGTGCAAATCCATCTGCTTTCATCTTCTCTACCATTGGTGCAATATATTCCTGGGCATCTGACTCACCTTTCCACCACTCAAATGTTACATCCAGATTATAATAATTCTTCTTCAGATCCTCGATAGATACATTCATAATATGCTTCCAAAGAGCCCGATAGCCCGGTCTTCCATTTTGAAGAAGGAATGTTGCCTGTAGCGCTTCTTCTCTGTAATCCTCATGCTCTTTTGCAAACCCACTTGCATATGGATAGATTTCTTCCAATTCACTGATCGTAAATGGAGCTTCTGTCGGATATTCTCCCTGAAATTCCTCATCAAAATAAGGAAGCTCCGGATGGCGTTTCTTCATTTCTGTAATGATCAGCCCCATCTGATATCCCCAATCGCCAAGGTGTGTGTCGCCAATCACTTCATGTCCTGCGAATTTTGCAATACGTTTGACACTCTCACCAATAACCGCTGAACGTAAATGTCCCACATGAAGAGGTTTCGCCACGTTTGCTCCGCCGTAGTCCACAATGATCTTTTTAGGATGTTCTGCTGTTTCCATTCCAAGTTTCGCATCCTGATCCATCTCTTTTAAATAAGAAGAAACAAATTCCGGATCCAGTTTTAAATTAATAAATCCTGGATTTACTGCATCAACTTCTGCGAAGCACTTGCTGTCAACAAGCTTTTCTTTCACATCACTCGCAATCATGATCGGCGCTTTCTTATAGGTCTTTGCCCCCGCCATTGCACCATTACATTGATATTCACACAAGTCAGGCCGATTAGATAAGGTTACTTTTCCAAAACTTCTGTCATAACCTGCCTGCTCAAAAGCATTTTCCAATTCTCCTGCAATGATTTCAGATATTTTTTTCATCTCATTCTCCCTTTCTCTCGATTTTCTATTTTATATTTTGTGAGATTTTATGCATATTGCTTATCACATTCTATCACAAGCTTTCATCTGCAACAACTACTATTTTAACCTTTCCATATTTGATATTTCTTTCTTTTTAATTTTTCCTTGCTTTTTTTCTGCAAAAATGATACTTTAATAGCAAAGAAATATCAGTAATAATTACTATTTTAAGGAGGTATTTATATGAATTCTAAAGTATTAAGAAACCTTTCTTACGGTGTCTATATTGTTAGCACTATGGACGGTGAACGTCCGACCGGATGCACCGCCAACAGTGCAATGCAGATTACTTCATCACCGGCAACAATTGCTGTCAGCATCAATCACGACAACTATACGAACCATTGTATTGATGCATCCGGTCTGTTTGCAGTTTCTATTCTTGCTGAAACATCCGCGCCATCTCTGATCGGACATTTCGGTTTTCAGTCCGGCAGAGCGGTGAATAAGTTCGATACAGTTTCTTTCGAGATGAAATCAGGGGTTCCGATCATCACTGACAGCTGCGGATACATTGTCTGCAAAGTCATTAATAAAATGGAAACCTCTTCCCACACCGTATTTCTCGGCGAAGTCATTGACGGAGATGTACTTCTTTCTGCTCCGGCCATGACTTACGCTTACTATCACAATGTTATTAAAGGAAAGAGCCCTAAAACCGCTCCAACTTATATCCCGGAAGAAGAATCAGCAGCTTCTGCCCCAACAGAAAACATATCTGCTTCTAAATGGGTATGTTCTGTCTGTGGTTACATCTATGACGGAGATACTCCTTTCGAAGAACTCCCGGATGATTTTGTCTGCCCGCTCTGTAAGCAGCCGAAAGATAAATTCAAACTGCAGGAGGTCACATTATGATTTTAGGTTCGCATGTTGGCATGAGCGGCAAAGAGATGCTGCTTGGTTCTGCAAAAGAAGCGGTTTCTTATGGTGCAGATACTTTTATGTTTTACACAGGAGCCCCTCAGAATACAAAACGCAAAAGTATTGAGGAGCTTCGCATTGATGAAGCATGGGACTATATGAGCGCTCACGGTATTTCTCAGATTGTTGTTCATGCTCCCTACATTATCAATCTTGGCAACAGTATAAAACCGGAAACATTTTCACTTGCTGTAGAATTTTTGCAGAAAGAAATTGAACGCACCGCTGCCTGCCAAAGTAATATCCTCATTCTGCATCCCGGTTCACATGTTGGTGCGGGAACAGATGCCGGTATCGCTCAGGTCATCAAAGGATTGAACGAAGTCTTAACCCCTGATACCCCTGTGCAGATCGCCCTTGAGACAATGGCAGGAAAAGGCTCTGAACTCGGACAGACATTTGAAGAACTGGCACGCATTTACGATGGTGTAATTTGTCAGGACAAGCTTCGCGTCTGCTTCGACACATGTCACACAAGCGACAGCGGTTATGATATCATCCATGATTTTGACGGTGTAATAGATACTTTTGACCGAATTCTAGGAAAAGAGCAGATAGCTGTTTTTCATATCAACGACAGCAAAAACATTCCAGGTGCACACAAAGACAGACATGCCAATCTTGGATTCGGTGAGATCGGATTTGATGCTCTTTCTTACATTGTTCACCACAAGGATTTTGAATCTATTCCGAAAATTCTTGAAACACCATACATTCCTTCTCCAACCCTTTCCAAAAAATCTTATGCACCTTACCGTTACGAAATTGAAATGCTGCGAAATAACACATTTCATCCGGAACTTCCGGAAGAGATCATCAAAGCTCACGAAGCATAATGCTTCGCGGGCTTTGATTTTTTCTCTTGACATTTTCTACAAACGACATTATCATTTGTATTATATCAATAATACAATAATTCGAAAGGAAGTGAAGATATGCCGTGGGCATTAGACAATGACCGCCCAATCTATCTGCAGATTATGGAACGAATTCAGACAGATATCATCTCTGGAAAATACCATGCAGGTGAAAAACTCCCTTCCGTACGCGATTTGGCATTAGAAGCCGCAGTGAATCCTAACACCATGCAAAAAGCTCTTTCTGAATTAGAACGAAATCATCTCGTTTATTCGCAGCGGACAAGCGGACGATTTATCACGGAGGATGAAGATATGTTAAAACAACTAAAAAAAGAAGTGGCAGAAGAACAGATTCGAGAATTTTTTCAAAAAATGGAACAACTTGGCTATACACCGAACGAAACACTTTCACTGATGCAGCGTTTTACAAAGGAGTGTGATTAATATGGAACCGATTTTCGAATGTCATAACCTCATAAAAAAATATGATCAGTTCTACGCACTCAACCATTTAAATTTGAGACTTGAACGTGGACAGATTATCGGACTCCTCGGACCCAACGGAAGCGGAAAAACTACTTTAATTAAATTAATCTGCGGTCTTCTTACGCCTTCTTCCGGCACACTTACTATCGCCGGCCTCTCTCCGGGAGTTGAAACCAAAAAAATTATTTCCTACCTTCCGGAACGCACTTATTTGAATAGTTGGATGCGAGTGCGCGACATTGTATCTTATTTCAAAGATTTTTACAATGATTTTGATGATAAAAAGGCGTATGCTATGCTGGCAGATTTGAAAATCGATCCCTCTGCCCGTCTTCATACATTATCAAAAGGTACAAAAGAAAAAGTACAACTCATCCTTATTATGAGCCGAAATGCAGAATTATATATTCTTGATGAACCAATCGGCGGAGTAGATCCAATGAAAATGCAACTGTACTGATCTCCACACATCTGATTGCAGATATTGAACAAATATTAGATCGCGTTGTATTTATTCAAAATGGACAGTTGTTATTAAATCAGACCGTGGACGAAATCCGAACAGAACATCAGCAATCCGTAGATACATTTTTCCGGGAGGTATTCAGATGTTAAAGAAACTATTTAAATATGATATGATTGCACTTTCCAGAGTACTTATCATTGTACACTTGATTCTGATTCCAATCATTGCTTTTATTGTTATGTTTGTTGTGCCTGACATTGAGCAAAACGGAGTGAATCTCATCAATATTTGTGGTATGCTGCTGTATTTCATTTACACTGTAATCGCATCAACTTTTACCACCTTATACATTGCAATCTATTTTTATAAGAACCTGTTCTCTGACCAAGGATATCTTACACTGACGCTTCCTGCAACACCGTTTCAACATTTAATGAGCAAAACACTGGCCGGAGGTCTTTGGACGCTGATTGATCTGCTTTTTATTAACGGTTCTTTACTTCTGATTTATTTTTCCAGTACTGTTCAGAAAGCGCTTCTCACTTCCGAAGGACTGGATGCCTGTCTGGCATTTGAACGTACAAACGGAATGACACTCATTCAATTTTTGGCATTTATACTGATGCTCAGCGCTATTAGTTGCATTGGGACTCCTTTGTTTTCTTACGGAACGGTTTGTGCCGGTCAACTATTTTCCAGTCACCGTATCCTGTGGTCAGTTATCATCTATGTATTGATTACCGGTATTTCCGCATTATTTGGCGGCGTGTTCGGAGCTTCTTTATCACTGCGTCAACTAACAGCTTTACCGGAGATAGAGTTACTCCCGATGCTTTTCTTTATCACAATATTTCCGGCAATCATATTTGCAGTCGCAGGTGGCTCTCTTTCTTATTATGTTTTAAAGAAAAAAGTCAATCTGCAGTAAAAAATTTTGTAAAACAATCTGAGGAGATATCACTGAATTTTATTCCATGTGATATCTCCTCTTTTTTCTTAATCTTGTTTTTATATTCCGTCAACGTAAAGGCGATGTCTCATACGCTTTGCGAAGATCCTGCACAGCTTCCCGAAGTGCAATGTCTGAGTCAAATGCAGCTGCATATCTTTCTTTTACCATCGATGTCAGAGCTTGTACATCTTGATGCTGCATCAGCTCTCTTGCCAGTGTATTTACATTTTCATCTTTTACATGCCGTATAAGCGAAAGTTCCCCTTTCACATTTTCTTCTAAATAAAGCGTCCCAAGCCCAGGAACTTTTGTATCAATATCCTTTATCTTCATTTCATAATATGCAAATACAATATAGGAATGTTCGTATGGTCCAAGTTTTGTATAAATGCTCACATCATCGTAACATTCTACAAACTTCGCCGCCTTTGCAAGTTCACGATAGTATTCTTTCACAACCTCATCGACTTCCGCATAAACTTCATGCATTAGTGGATTTATTTCTTCCTGAACAATCTGTGCTTTCCTCAAAATGTGCGGATTTACAACCTCCTGCACCATTACCTTCGTCTCTTCCGGCATTTTCTCATTCGTCAAAGCCTGTCCGGCTGCCATTACTCCAATAACGAAAAATCCCACAAGAAACATTCGCTTCTTATGGGTTATCTTACATTCGCAAAAGCAGTCACGGGTCTTTTCAGAACCAGACATGTATTGCCTCCTGATATACAATTTTCATAGTACACACCTAGGCGGATTCGAACCGCCGCACCCGCCTCCGGAGGGCGGTGCTCTATCCCCTGAGCTATAGGTGTATAATATGCAGCTATTATCTAAACTGCATTGATAATAATAACATATTTTCGAATACTTGTAAAGAGCTTTTTCTGCAATATAGATTTATCAATGCACAGAAAGTAAAGATCATGTAAAACTCGTTACCAGACATGTATGGAAAGAATATACAGAGGCTATTTACTGAAAAGTGGTGCTGGGGGTAGCTCCCAACACCAACTTTTTCTACAGTCCGAGAGCGCGAGTACTCGCTCTCTAAAATCTACATATTTAATTTGTTCAACAATGCTTCTTGTAGAACTTGAGAAAAATTGATTCCTATCTCCATAGCTTCTTCATTTAACCATTCC
>CAUCYJ010000066.1:0-12279 GCA_958446945.1 uncultured Lachnospiraceae bacterium
GCGGATCCACAACCGCGTATCTTTCACAGAACCTTTCCTATGATACCCATATGACTGTGGTCGCTTCCAGTATGAATGTTTTATTAGATGTCAGCAAACACCACAATTGTGATATCATCTGTGTCGGTGGATATTTATACCCGAATACACAAATGTTTTGCTGTCCAGAAGGAATCTCTATGCTCAAGCGTACTTGCATCAACAAAACCTTTATTTCTACTGCTGGGATCAGTGAAAAGTTGAATGTAACATGCATTGCCCCTCATGAAATGGATGTAAAACGAGCGCTCTTAGAAAGCGCTCAGACAAAGATTCTCCTAGCAGATTCTTCCAAGTTTGGAAAAATCTTTCCTACTGCATTTTCCAGAATTCAAGATTTTGATATTATTATTACAGACAATGAACTATCTGAAGAATGGAGAACTGCAATCGAAAACGCGAATATCACATTATATTGTGAATAATGATTTCTTCTACAACACATGCCACATTGGTTTTTCTTCCCGATAGACCGCATACAGCAAATATGCACCAAGGAAAATACCACAGGTGCATAAGCCAGAAAAGATAATCATAAATGGTACACAAATCTGTCCGAAGATCTGAAGCGGCTGGTCACTATAGTCCCACACTGCCCATCCGTACAGCTTATTTACCAAAATCCCGGTTAGAAATTCCATTGCTGTTACAAAGACAGTACAGTAAATTACCTGCTTCCAAAGAGGCTCTTGCCAGGCAAATAAAAGGCCCTGCCAGGTACAAAACAGAAAACAGAGTCCTCCGAGCAAAAACATACTCCAATGTGAAAAACCTCGAAACAGGATTTCAAAAGAATAATAAATGCACCCTCCAAGGGTAAATAAAAATAAGTATTCGCTGAGTCGTTTCATAACAAAAAATGCCCCCACTATGAGATATTCTCTCTATAGTATTGGCATTTTTTCTGAATTTATAACAGGAATCTTAAATCGCTTCCCCGATATAATAAAATCCTTTACATTCATTTAATCTGACATCCACAAGTGTTCCGATCAATTCTTCATTTCCCGGAAAATGCACAAGTATATTATTGCTTAAACGCCCGGTCACAAGGGAAGGATCATGTGCATTGACAGATTCTACTAGGACTTTCTGAACCGTACCGCTGTGAATCGCACATACTTCTGCTGAAATCTTCTGTACTTCTGCAAGCAGACGGTCAAATCGTTCTTTCACAATCTCTTCCAGCACCTGATCTTCCATAATCGCTGCTGGTGTTCCAGTACGTTTTGAATAGATAAATGTAAATGCACTATCATATCTTACTTTTCTAACTACATCCATTGTTTCTTCAAAATCTTCTTCCGTTTCTCCAGGAAATCCTACAATGATATCAGTTGTCAGAGAAATATCCGGAATCGCTTCTTTAATTTTTCGCACAAGTTCCAGATAGCTCTCTTTTGTATAACGGCGATTCATTTTTTGCAGAATCCGACTGCTTCCGGACTGAACCGGCAGATGAAGATGGCGGCAGATCTTTTTGGAATGTTTCATGACTTCAATCAGCTCATCTGACAAATCTTTCGGATGAGAAGTCATAAATCGAATCCGTTCCAGACCTTCGATTTTTTCTATTTCTGTCAAAAGCTGTGCAAAACTGATTGGATGCTCCAATGTCTTTCCATAGGAATTTACATTTTGCCCAAGAAGCATTACCTCTACAACGCCGTCCGCTACAAGCTTTTCAATTTCCCTGATAATGTCTTTTGGATCACGGCTTCGTTCTCGTCCGCGCACATACGGTACAATACAATAGCTGCAGAAATTATTGCATCCAAACATAATATTCACACCGGATTTAAAGGAATACTTTCGCTCAGTCGGAAGGTCTTCTACAATTTTATCGGTATCTTTCCAGATATCAATGACCATCCGCTCAGATTCAAATCTTGTTGCTATCAACTCTGCAAATTTATAAATATTATGTGTGCCAAAAATCAGATCTACAAATCTATAACTCTTTTTCAGTTTCTCTACAACTTCCGGCTCCTGCATCATGCAGCCACAAAGCGCAATCATCATATGTGGATTTTGCTTTTTTGCATGATTCAGCTGCCCAAGCCGTCCATACACTCTCATATTTGCATTTTCCCGAACAGTACATGTATTAAAAATAACAAAATCAGCATGTTCTTCATCCTCTGTTTCCTGATACCCAATCTGTTCGAGAATTCCTGCCAGTTTTTCTGAATCTCTTGCATTCATCTGGCATCCAAACGTAGTAATACATGCTGTCAGCGGACGTCCCACTGTTTCTTCTGCTTTCTTTACATACTCTTTTGCTTTTTTAATAAAATAATATTGTCTCATCGGCTCTTCTGTCGGCGCTGGCTGACTCAGATCAATTTTCTCCAAAAGAACATCCATTTCTTCTGTGTTTCTATGGTACTCTGGCATATGTATTTCTCTCCTTCTTATTTTCCTTCATAAACGCGCTTCACTGCCTGCCTAAACAAAACGATTACTGTCTGCATCATATTTATAATCGATTTCATCAAGGATTCGCTCGATTTCTGCCTCATCTTCATCCATTGCACGGCACAATTCTTCCAATGACGGATACACATCTCTCAGCTTCATATTCACTGCGCTTAGCAGCATCACAGGATCTTTTTTCGGCAACATGATGTTTCCTCCCTAAAATTTATGATGTGAGTTTATTTTTATTGCCGTGTTTTTTGCCCAGATCTGTAACCGTTCCATCTGGATTCTGAATCGAAATATTGTTGAGCTGTCCTCTCAGGTTTCTGCGGACCGCCTCAATATATTCCTGGCGGAGCACCTGCTGCTCCTTCGCTTCTTCTTTTGTCAATCCTTCTGCTTTTGATTTTCTATATAATTCATTGATTCGCGCAATTTTTGCCTCGTCCATGTATATCATCCTCTCTTTCGTATTTTCTACCGTTTCTCATTGTACAGGATTCCATTCCAATTGTCCACTGCTGACGTTTATCTTTTGTATTTATGTTAGAAAACGCTGCACCGCACTAGCTGGAGTAATTTTCCAGAAATCCGTACAACATTTTCATATCTCTGATTTTCTTTTTCTCTCGAATCTCTTTTTGAAGTTTCTCCGGAAGACCTGACAGCGGAATACTTGTTCGCTCAAATACTGTCTTTTGATCTGCCAGATACACAATGACATAACCATTTTCTTCTGCCAGATAATATTCTGAACCAGTTTTAGCTGTCCCTTCTGTCTGGACAGTTTCCTCCTTTAATTTTGTCTCCTGTTCTGAAAGATACCGTTTTTCTGTTCGCTGGTAACTATCTTGATAAAGCAGCATAATTCCTGCAATCATAACAGATGCTACAATAAAAATGCCAATACTATATCTGGATTTCATGACACTCTCTCCTTTTTACTCATAGTATTGGCATTTATTTTTTTCATATACTTCCGGAACTAAAAATTATTTTTCAAAAAGTGCCGGCAGACAAATCTCCAAAAGCAGCCCGTCCCGCTCCGGATACACATACCGACTGCTTGTCCGAATACAATATGCTGTAAATTCATGAGCCATCCTCACGCACTCTGAGATTTCTTTTCCCTGCATCCATGCCGCAGTAAATACACCGTCAAACACATCTCCGGTTCCGTGATAATGTCCTCCACAAGAAGGAAAAAAGAACTGTTCTTCCGTTTGATCCTGATACACTACTATTCCTTTCTCACCTTCTGTAGCCGGCGCACTTGTCAAAATCACCCTTCCTTCCGGTTTCATTTGTACACAAAGACTCTGACAAAGTTCACGTAGTTGATCTGCGCCCATTTCTTCACAATATGGCATCTGGCAGAGAAAACTGGCTTCCGTTAGATTCGGAATGATAATGTCTGACCGTTTTAGAAGCCGCTTGATTTCTTCACAATAACTACTGTCAAAATTGCTGTAATAACTTCCATTATCTCCCATAATCGGATCAAAGATTACAGGAACCTCCGGAAAATATTCAAGAAATGCTTCACAGGCAGAAATAATCTCCCTGTTCCCAAGATAACCGATAAAAATTCCGTCGAACCTTATTTGTTGCTCCCGAAAATGTCTCGCACAGTCATACAAATACGCATTTTCCGTTTTCGTAATCGCTGGCTTTCCATACCCTCCGGTATGGGTAGAGAGCAGCATTGTCGGAATTGGACAGGCTTCTATGCCCATCACACTAAGTATCGGCATCATGTTCGTAAGAGCTGCCTTTCCCACTGCACACAGATCGTGAAGCAGCGCTACTCTTTTGACTGGTTTCATAACTAATCTCCCTTATCTGAATAAATGAAAACGGCGGCAGATCTTTATAAGCTGCGATCCTTTTGGAAGCGTGCGCATATCTGCTTCTGTCAGTCCGCCGAGTTTCAGTAAGCTGATTCCATATACCAACACCGCCACAAGAATCGATAAAATTGTTGCAAAGTTAGATCCTATCACAAATGACACCAATTTATATACAAGGAACGTAACCGCCCCCATAATTGCTGCAGCTTCCAGCGGAAGTAAAAAGCTTTTCCGCACTTCCTGCCGATATCCAATCGCTTCATAAATTGACATTGCATTTAAAATACACATAGACAAAGAGAAAATAATATTACCAACAATCACAGAATAAATTCCCCATTTAAACATCACCATCATGATAACAAGACATACAAGATGGATCGCCAACGAGATAGATGCATTCCGCACAGGTACCGTCATTTTATTAATTCCCTGAAGAACTGCATTTGTTACGGTAGATAAGCAGAAAAATACAATACTAATTGCTCCAATATGCATCATTTTTGTAGGTACTTCCACATTTCCTCTGTAAAGAAGTGAAAGAATCGGTCCTCCCATTACTGTCAATCCTACAAAACTTGGAATTGCAATCAACATTGCCGAACGAACAACAAGCGTAATCTTTGTATGGATTAATCGCTTATTTCCGGTCGTTACAGCTCCTGTCATACTTGGAATCATAGAAGCACCAAGCGCATTCGCCATCGCTAGCGGTACATTAATCCACACATTATACTTACCGCTGAACATTCCCCAATATTCCATATATTCTTTTCGTGCCACACCTTGCACAGACATGATTTTTGTAAAGATTGCCGCATCCAAAGACTGACTGATATTATATACTGCAGTACTCAGCAAAACAGGTGCGCAAGTTAGAACAAGAATTTTTGCAATTTCTCCATAACTCTCCTGTTTTTTTGAACCGTCCCGCAAAAGCTGTCTTCGGATTGTCTTCCGATATCCCCAGAAAATAATCAGAAGAAAAATAAGTGCTGTAGCCGCACCAAGTACCGGACCAAGCGTTGCTCCTGCTGCACCGTAAGCTGCCTTCAACGCTTTTACATTTTCTTTCTTAGCAATTCCGGCACCGATTTTCAAAAATGCGGTTGCACCGATAATTGCCGCAATGGCATTCACAACCTGCTCAAGTACCTGTGATACTGCCGTCGGAATCATTGTTCCAAGTCCTTGAAAATATCCGCGGAATGATGCAAGGATTGCTACGACAAAAAGTCCCGGTGCCAAAAATCTAAGCGGATATGCACTGTATGGTGATGTTAAAATATTCGCTGCAATAAAATCTGCTCCAAAATAAAATATACAGGCTGCAATTCCACCAACAATTACCGACAAAAGAAGCGCTGTCTGAAAGAGTCTCCATGAATTCTTCCTCTCTCCCTTAGCAACTCGTGCTGAAACAAGTTTGGATACCGCAAGCGGCATACTGTAGGACGTCAGAAGCAACGCTAATGCGTAAATCTCAAATGCGATACTGTAGTAGCCCTGTCCTTCATCTCCCAGAATGTTCGTAATTGGAACGCGATATAATAAACTAATTAATTTTACAATAATTCCGGCCGCGGCAAGGATTGCTCCCTGTGCCAAAAAGCTTCCGCTGCCTTCTTTTTTCTTTCGATTTCCCATGAAACTACCCCTTCACTTTATCTTGTAATTCCGAGCTGCTCCAGAATATCACGCTGTTTCTGTTCCATGACTGCACGCTCTTCCTCTTCCATATGGTCATACCCCATCAGATGAAGCATACTATGGGCAATCAAAAATGCATATTCCCTGCGAATAGAATGTCCGTATTCTTCTGCCTGAGCTATTACCCGCTCTTTTGAAATCACAATGTCTCCAAGTACAAGCTCTCCACTCTCCGGATCAAATGCAGAATCGTCTTCTTCCAGAAAATCAAATGTTCCCGCCTCTTCATAGGCAATCATCGGGAAAGACAGTACATCTGTTGCCCGATCAATTTCCCGAAAGTTTCGATTCATTTCCTGAATCTCGTTATTCATTGTTAAGAGCAGGCTAACGGTGGCTTCATAAGGGCATCCCTCATAATCCAGCGCCGCCTCAATTACTTCTTCTGCTAATTCCTTTGTCTCCAGCGGAAGTTGTAAATCGCCTTCTTCTTCAAATAATAATGTCATGGTCGTCTCCTTATTTTTTATTCCTTTGTTTTATTCTTTTTATTTCCTTTTGTCCGCTCCTTTGTTCTGCCTTCCTTTACTCCGGCTTTCGGTTTTGTTTCATATGCTTCATAAGCCTGAACAATCTTTTGTACGAGCGGATGGCGCACAACGTCTTTACTTGTCAGATTGCATATCTTAATGTCCTCTATCTGACTTACGACTTTCACTGCAATATCAAGACCGGATACCTGACCGGATGGAAGGTCTTTCTGTGTTGCATCACCTGTAATAACAACTTTCGATCCAAAGCCAATTCGTGTCAGAAACATTTTCATCTGAGCCGGTGTTGTATTCTGTGCCTCATCTAAAATAATAAATGCATTATCAAGCGTACGTCCCCGCATGTAGGCAAGAGGCGCAACTTCTATCAGACCTTTCTCCGAATTCTTGATAAAACTGTCTGCACCCATAATCTGATAAAGTGCATCGTAGAGCGGTCTTAAATATGGATCAATTTTACTCTGCAGATCCCCCGGAAGAAATCCCAGCTTCTCTCCTGCCTCAATTGCAGGTCTTGTCAGAATGATCCTTCCCACCTCATTATTTTTAAATGCAGTAATTGCCATCGCCATTGCCAGATAAGTTTTTCCGGTTCCTGCCGGTCCAAGCCCAAATACAATCATATGATCCCGAATTGCATCCACATATTTCTTTTGTCCTAATGTCTTAGGCTTTACCGGTTTTCCCATAATTGTATGACAAATGATCTCTTTATCAATTTCAACTAGCGTACCACTTTCATTTTCCATTGACAGAGCAAGTGCATAATTCACATTTTGTTCCTGAATCTCATTGCCGCGCACAGAAAGCTCTGTCAATTCTTTCAACACAGACTTTGCACGGTTCGCCTGCGCCGGCTCACCGATAATCTTAATTCCATCTGCACGGGGAATGATGCTGACATGAAGTGTCCGTTCAATTTTCTTTACATTTGTATCAAACTGGCCAAATACATTTTGCTCATGTCCGCTCGGAATTTCTATCATTGTTTCGAGAATACTCATTTATTCCTCTCCTTTTATATGATCAGTATCTTTGACGGCCTGCACCGTCTCCCCGACGGTTTTGATGACCGTCAAAGTTCCCTTTGCCACAGCGTTGCCGTGATCTTTGTATATTTTAACATTATTTTCAAGAATTTGAACCCCTTTTTTCCTTAATTCTTTGCAAAACCTATTAAATTCTTCTGTCATTTTCCTGCGAATCTCAGAATCCGCATATTCTGCATCGAAAAATGTATATGCCCGGATCTCTTTTAAGCCAATCCGGATCGGAAGATCAAAGTGTTCTCCAATTCTCAATGTTTTCTTCTTCACATACGTTTCTGATTCCGGAAACCGGTGAAACAATATCCCTGCCTGAATCGCATATGGACCGGCTTCCAGTAAAAGCGCTTTCCTTTTCTGCCCGGTGTATACTTTCTTTTGATATGCTATTTCCATCCGACTTTCGTATGGAATTTCCGTTTGAATGTAAATATCTGCATCTGCAATATGATATTGATAGTCGGAAACTTCCTTATTGTCATCCAATACAGGAACCGATCCAGATACAAGCAGATCACCTTTTTTTATTTCGCTTCCTGTCTCAATCTGCGGCACGCCTTTCCGTGTAACCATTTCTGTAATAATACCATCTGCATCCGAAATAATATCTGCCGGCGCCTCGATTTCTTCTTTCGGTTCTTCTTCGATCATATCCATGTTTTCCTTCATCTGTACCAAAAGCCTTGTTCCCTGAATAGAAGCAGAAACCCATATCACATCATCATATTCACTACGAATTGCTTTTACAATTTGTTCACAATCAATCTTGCGTTTCAACATTCCGTGATAAATATCCTTTGATGCAAGAAACTGTAGCACCCCTTCATCTGTATGAGAATAATTACCGCTAATGTGGATGTTCCATATACGAAGTGACATGAGATATACAAGCAGCAGACAAAGTATCACACCTATAAAAAATGCCTGACGCTTTCGATTTCGGTTTAGAAAAAAAGGAAGTCCTCGCCGTTCCAGAACTTTTATCCTCATATTAGATTTCCGAAGAATCGGTTTTAGTTTTCGAAAATTCTTAATCGATAAATACATTTCATAAGCGTGTCCGCAAGGTTTCAGTCCCCATAGACGGATTTGATGATGACTGCACAGATTCAAAAAACGCTCCGGAGAATACCCTGTTATCCTGATTCGCACATATCCCCGGATATACTGAATTAATTTTACAATCATGAAACTCCTTTCCGGCATTAAGACAGCGACGGGTATTCAATACTTTTAATACGTCCGCTTACCTTCATTTCATCATTTGTAAAAAAATCTATCTGCATTCCTTCACCTGTTACTTTAATCTGACCGGCTTTTGTGCGAATGCGAATCAATACATCTGTATACTCTAACAAGCCGCCATAATTCTCAATATGAAGTTCTATCTGTCCAAGCATGGTAACAATCGGAACTCCAAGCACCACATCTTTCGGCATATTTACGGCATCTGCCATCCTCGCTCTTCGAAGATTTTTTTCCTGGTTATGTGTCTCACTCATAAGAAATGCCATACCTATACTTTTACTGTAGTATATGTATGGCATTTTCAATTATGATTCAAAACTGATTAGATTTCTAATCAGCCCCAATATCGACAAAAAAGTTTCTGCATCTCCCGCTTTGTACGAATATACTGATGATATCCCATTCCGCGTACGGCCCGGTTAATATTCTGCTTGGAGGTCTTGAAAATATCTGCCAGTTCTGTTTGTTTCGGCGGCTCTGCATATCCTGTTTTTAAAATTGTAATCTCCATAATCATACTTTGAAGTGATTTCCAACGTTGCTGTACAAAATCACACATATGAAGACTTTCATTTAAAAAAGAAAGTGAATCTTCATGAGTGTCTGCCATTACAAGTATCCTTGATACTTGATAGTCATTCTCATGCTGCAGTCTGCTAAGCGCTTTCTTTGCATATTCATAAGCCGGTCCTGCAACATTTTCTCCAGAGAACAAAAGAGCTGTGAGCATTTCTCCAATTCCAACACCAAATCTTATTGGTATTTTGCGAAATCGAAACTGAATAATATCAAGAATCTCTAAGACATGTCTGCCCGTATAAAAAAATCCACAAAACTTTCCTTCTTCTGTTGGCACCAGATCTGATGCGATATCCTCCTTATAGTAAGTATTGATATACTCTAATGTACGCATAAGATCTTCCCGAATCTTCTCCTGATTATCTGGCTTTTCCGAAAACAACATTTCTCCTATTACCGCATAATACATAAGATGCCCCCTTTTCTCTGATAGTTTTATCATACCACCAGAGCCCGAAAAGTCAACCAAAAATTATTTACATATTTATAATTTGCCCGTTTTTCCATTCATTCAGCAGAATTTTAGTCAACTATTTTTAATAGACTTTTTGTAGATTTGTTTTTCTGTGATAACCATGTCTGCTGCAATATCAGATACTTCCTGCGGAAGCACATCTGCAATCTGACATGCATACGCCAGCCCCAAACGCCTGCAGCCTGGAACGTGTTCCAAATATCGGTCATAGTAACCTCCTCCATAACCGAGTCTTCTCCCATCCGCGTCAAACGCTACTCCGGGCAAAATCATTAGACTATCTTCCGAAGGCGATACTTCCACAATTCCCTGCCGTAAAATCGGCTCCAAAATCCCAAACGTTCCTGATATCAAGTCCGCGCGGGAATGGATCTCAAAAAAACGCATCTCTCTGCCAAATACTCTCGGAACATATAAATGCTTTTGCTCCAGTAAAATTTTGTCAATCAACGCTATCGTCTCTACCTCTGACCGAAAGCTCACATAACAGAAAATCTCAACCGCCTGACGATATTCTTCCAACCCACAAAATGTCTCGCAGATCTGTTCACTCTTCTTTCCTCTCTCATCCTTAGATAATGTATCTCGCAAATGCAAATACCTTTTTCGCTCTTTTGCTTTCCATTCTGCCAGATGCAATTTTTCCACCTCATTCCAGCAATCTGTCATTTGACTTTTTAGCATTATTCTATAAAATTTAAAAGTTCTCCAATGTTATCAATCTTTTCAGTTCCGGAAACGTCTCCAAAACCATAAGCCGCAAATATAAATGGGACTCCTGCTTCTCTGGACGCTTCACAGTCTCCGACAGTGTCTCCCACATACACCGGATCCTTCAGATGATTCCGTTCTACGACTGCCTTAATATTCATTCCTTTACTCTTTTTTGTATTTCCGTAACATTCAATATCTGTTACATAAGCCTCCAGATCTGTCTTTCTCAGGAACTGCTCAATATATCCGGACTGGCAATTGCTTACAATACAAACACGGCATTTCCCGGATAACGTAATAAATGTGTCTCGCATTCCTTCATAGCACAGATCTTCTTCACATGCCTCCAGATAACTGTGTTCATATTCGCAGCAGAATTCCATAATTCTTTCCCGCTCTTCCTGCGTAAGTTCCGGGAACAGATCCTCTGCAATTACATTCATCGGTTTCCCAAACTCCCGCTTCAAAATCTCGCCTGTGATATGTTTTGCTTCAATTCCCGCCGATGCGACTGCCTGATTCCATGCCTTTGCTACGACATCCGTTGTATCCCACAAAGTTCCATCCACATCAAAAATAATATCTTTCATTCTCATTCCTCCATTTTTTGCCACAAATTACAAAATTGCTCTTCTGATTTTTGCTAAAAGTTCACCTGGAATTAATTTAGCATTTCAGAAGAGCAATTTCAATAAATTTATCTGATTCGTTATAAGAATTTTACCAAAGATGCATCGCATGCTGCATTACAAGAGAAACAATCGTGATTCCGATCCAACAGCAAAGTCCCATGAAAATCGGCTTTCCGCCACTTTTGATAAGCTTTACTACATCTGTATGGAATCCAATGGCTCCCATTGCCATAATGATAAAGAATTTTGACAATTCTTTCAAAGGTACAAACATTTCCGCCGGAACTCCCATTGCTGTCGCCGCTGTCGTAATAATACTTGCGCCGATAAAAAACAAGATAAAAAACGGAAATACACTTTTTAATGACACTTTCTCTCCATCTGTTCCTTCTGTCTTTTTTGTACGCAAAAAAGCAAGCACTAATGTAATCGGAATGATTGCAAGCGTCCGTGTCAACTTTACTGTTACTGCTTTGTCAAGTGTCTGATTCCCTAAATGGTAGATACTATCCCAGGTGGAAGCTGCTGCTGTAACAGAAGAAGTATCATTGACTGCTGTTCCTGCAAAGATTCCGAACGCTTCTCCAGACGTGGTGGAAAATCCAAGCGCACCTCCTAGAACCGGAAAAATTAAAGCCGCAAGAATATTAAACAAAAAAATAACTGAAATTGCCTGAGCTACTTCTTCATCATCTGCATCAATGACCGGAGCTGTTGCTGCAATAGCTGAGCCTCCGCAAATGGAAGAACCTACTCCTACTAACGTAGAAATATTTCCGGGGATATGCATTGCCCGATGAAGTATATATGCGATTATGAGGGATGTTCCGATTGTGCAAAGAATAATCGGCAATGACTGTTTCCCTGTTTCCAAAACCACTTCCAGATTCATACCAAATCCGAGCAGGATAACTGCATATTGAAGTATTTTTTTTGAAGTAAATTTAATTCCCGGAGCAAACGTCTCTTTTTTCTTTATCATTGGCGCCAGCGCCATTCCGATTAAAATCGCAAACACTGGTCCCCCAATGATCGGAAACTGTTTTCCCAACAGGAAAGATGGAACTGCCAATG
>CAUCYJ010000067.1:0-12181 GCA_958446945.1 uncultured Lachnospiraceae bacterium
ACGGAAGACAAAACGTCACATGAGAAAACACAAGTGTTGCAAAGCCCAATTTCATTCCCATTTTTGTAAATGCAGCAAGTGAAGCAAGTCCAATAACTAACTCCGGAATGACAAGCGGAATATATAATAACCCATTAATGTATTTTTTTAGTTTAAATTCATAACGATAAGTACCTATTGTCGCAAATATCCCAAGCATACACGAAATGACCGTAGATACAACTGCAAGCTTGATTGATAACCATAAGTTGCTAAATAATGGATCGCCTCCAAACACTTCTTTATACCAATGCAGTGTAAATCCCTGAAAGGTTAAGTTATCCCCACTTCTATTGAAAGAATACATAATAATAACAAAAATTGGCATGTAAAGAAATAAATAAACTAATGACATAAATAAAATAAGACCAAATTCCTTTTTCTTATGTTTCATATGTACCTCCTTACGCCAAATCATCTAACGAGCCAACTTTAGAATAGGCTTTTAGAACAATTAATGTGAATACAATAAGTAATACAGAAAACACTGCTCCCAGAGGCCAGTTTCTTGCTACAAGAAACTGATTCTGAATCAGATTTCCCAAATATACAGATGATCCGCCTCCCATAACATCTGCAACGAAAAAGGCTCCCAGAGATGGAATGAACACTTGAATCGTTCCTGCAAAAATACCAGGTAACGTCTGTGGAATAATCACTCTAAAAAAAGTTTTTACCTTTCCCACTCCCAGATCATACGATGCTTCTACAATCTGAGGATTCAGTTTCGAAATATTGGTATGTAACGGCAAAACCATAAACGGAAAAAAACAATAAACCATTCCAAAAAGTACTGCTCCGTCAGTATACATCATTTCAATTGGTTTTGATATCCATCCAAATTCCATTAACACTGTATTTACAAGACCGCTGTCTCGAAGGATATTGCTCCACCCATTAAGACGAATCAAACCATTTATCCAAAACGGAAGCATGAGCAGCAGCATAAGCATACCACGTATATTTCTATTTATTTTACTAAGGGCATACGCAAATGGATAGGCAATTACAAGACAGATGACTGACGTCTGAAAGGCCATAACGATACTTTTCCATATGACTCCCATGTATAAGGAGGAAAAGATACTTTTATAATTATTCAATGTAAGCTTTCCTGTCACCCCGCCATAGAGTCCCTTCGTGCAAAAACTGATGTAAATCACATAAATCATCGGCACAAAAACAAAAAGTAACAACCAGATTGCCGTAGGGCTGACCATTGCAATAATTTGCCAGTAATTTTTCTTTCTCCTTTTATTTTTCATTGACTTCGAGGCCCCCTTGACTATTTAAAAGTCCAAACTCAATTGCATCATAGACTGTATCTTCTGTCGTATGCATAATAACTGCTTTATCCACATCCCAGGATATATTCACAAGAGAGCCTATCTCTAACGGCGTTTCCATCGGATGGGTATTCACTTTCACAACATCTCCATTTGGCAGATGAATAATCGTCCTCATCACACTTCCTGCATAAATCTGATCTGCTACAAATCCTTTTAATGTAAATCCTTCTACGATCTCTTTTGTAATACGCACATTTTCAGGTCGTACACAAATATAAACGATTTCTTCATTTTTAAAGCCTGTACCATTAGCTTTTACATGACCATTTTCCATCATCAGTGTAAGCGTTTCTTCTTCATTTGCTACAACACTCGCTTCAAAAATGTTCGATTCCCCGATAAAATCTGCAACAAATTTCGTTTTTGGCTGCTCATAAATTTCTTTTGGTGTTCCAATCTGCTCCAAATTTCCTTTATTCATAACAACAATCCTATCACTCATCGTAAGCGCCTCTTCTTGGTCGTGTGTTACAAATACAAAGGTAATTCCTAAACTTTTCTGCAATGCTTTTAATTCCAACTGCATTGTTTGACGAAGTTTCAGGTCTAATGCTGCCAATGGCTCATCCAATAAAAGAATCTTCGGTTCATTTGCCAGTGCTCTTGCAATTGCAACGCGTTGTTTTTGCCCACCGGACAATTGATTCGGCACCATTTCTAATAATTTTGTGACACGCTCTTTAATCTCTTTTTTAGATATTTTTTTCTCTACAAGACTGTATGACACATTTTTAAATATATTCATATGCGGAAATAGCGCATAATTCTGAAAAACAGTATTTACATTTCGCTTATAAGGAGGTAATGAAGTCACATCCTGTTCTTCAATCAGCACTTGTCCTGTTGTTGCTTCTTCAAAGCCGGCAATAATTCTTAATGTTGTCGTTTTTCCACATCCAGACGGACCCAGTAACGTAACAAACTCACCTTCATATATATCCAGATCAGTTGATTTTAAAACTTGTCCTTCTTCGAATTCTTTCGTTACGCCTCGTAATTTCAAGATAACCTTTTTTTCTTTCATTTTTACGGTCTCCTAATACTTAAAGTACATTTTTGCCATGTTCACCTGTACGGATGCGAACAACGTCCTCAATATTCGAAATAAAAATCTTACCATCACCTACTGTATTGGTAGAAAGCTTTGCCACAATTTCTGCAAGAATATCATCAAGATCTTCGTCCCATACTACTGTCATTACATAAAGTCTTGGTAAAAGATTAATTTCAATTCCTAATTTCTGGAATTCCTCACTATTGCCTTTTTGCTGACCAGCACCCATAGCAGACATAACTGTAAAACCTGAATATTCATATCTTGTAAGAATTGTTTTTAATGGTTCTAATTTTTCTGGGCGAATAATAAGTTCAATTTTTTTCATGGTACATTTCTCCTTCTAATCAAAAAATAAAAAGCAAGTAATGTTAAAAAACACATTACTTGCTTAGAACACATAAATACATACAGATTAGAATCTATAGATTTTCAGGACAAGCCCTCTTACCAATCTTATTATTGACCGTTTTACAAGTTGTGTGTTTCTTAAACACTGGTTTATAGTAACCAACTTACAAAATTTGAGCTTCTAACTCAATCAATAACGCAACACGATGTGCTGCAAATCGGCATTTGACCTGGCTGTCCGTATGGCCATATTGTTTTAAATAGTGGTCGATAAAATTTAATTTAGTACATATATATCACATCTAAAAACCCTTGTCAATATTTTTTATTTTATTTTACCTCCTTTTTTCATAATATAATCTCTTTCTAGTTCTAGTTTTTTTTAATCCTGCTGCAGTTCTTCCTGCTCTTTTACCGGTACATATGTCCCATCATCTGTTACATAACTCTTATTATCATAACACTGCGTTCTTGTCGGCAGATTCCGTTTCTCTAATTTGTAATTAATCAACATCTCGACAATATAGTAAATTACTGCAAATGTCGGAACCCCCATTACCATTCCTATAAATCCAAAAAGTCCTCCGCCAAGCAAGATAGAAAAAATAACCCAAAAAGCTGACAAACCTGTAGAATCTCCAAGAATTTTCGGTCCGATCACATTTCCATCTAGCTGCTGCAGCAATAAAATAAAAATAGCAAAATACAGTCCTTTTAACGGATCTGCTAACCCAATCAAAATAATACAAGGAATTGCTCCGATATATGGTCCAAAAAATGGGATCACATTTGTTACACCTACAATCACACTGACAAGCAATGCATATGGCATTTTCAGAATTGCTGTTCCTATGTAACAAAGTACCCCTATGATCATAGAGTCAATTACCTTTCCGATCATGAAGCCGCCAAAAATCTGATTACTTTTTGTAACAATATGGAGTGTCAGATTCGCATGCGGAGGAGTCATTAATGCGTAAACCGCTTTTTTTGCCTGCGCGTTAAATTTTTCTTTGCTAAATAATACATATACAGAAACAATAATTCCAATCAAAACATTCATCACTTCATTCACAATGTTAATAACTCCTGATGTTAGATTGCTCATAAGGATATTTGTCTGACTTAGAAGATCTGTCCTCAGCCAATTCTGCAGCGCTTCTGTTCCCTCCCGCAAAGCTTGATCAAAAATTTTACCTGTTGTAGAATCATCAATCTGAATTTCATTCAGCCATGCAAGCCCTTCATTCAACTGATCTGGAAGTGTGTAAACCATATCACGGATACTCGTATAAAGCTCCGGAATTACCATGTTGCAAAGGGTTGCTACTATCGTAAG
Organism: uncultured Lachnospiraceae bacterium; assembly: GCA_958446945.1. Taxonomy (GTDB): domain Bacteria; phylum Bacillota; class Clostridia; order Lachnospirales; family Lachnospiraceae; genus UBA9414. The sequence continues at coordinate 4,133 of CAUCYJ010000067.1, forward strand.
ACCAATACAGATTGAAGCAATAATTCCTGTTGTTCTGCCAATCTTCTCAATTGTTTTTTGTTTCTTTGTATAAATCTTTAAAAGAGGCTGCAACAATTTTTCAATTTGCTTACATAATGGATTCAATAAATAGGCAATGACCAACCCATAAATGATCGGTTTCGATACTTCCACAATCTTACCAATCACACTGGACAGATTACTTACTCTTAACAATGCAAAATAGAACAAAATCGCAGCTGCAATTACAAGAAAACTCGTCATACCTCTGCTAAACTGCTCCCGTATTTTGGACGGACCTTTCCCTTTCAGATTCGGGCGCTTCTCATAATATGCTTTTTCACGCTCTTCTCCTCCGTCATTTATTTTTCTCTCTGCAGCAGCGGACTGCTGCTCTTTTTCCAACTCTTCTTGATTTTTACTTGATTTTTCCATATATTTCACCGCTGTCCTCTAATGGTACCTCCTTCCAACTGTCTCCGCTTATTATAACGCGCTGATTCTAACCGAGTCAACCAGATAATGAAAGAGCATCCCTTCATTTTCATGAAGAGATGCCCATCCGCTCACAGCCGTCCGACGGTTTTCATATTTACTTGTATTCGAAACTTGCACACTGTGTCTGACCGCATTCACAGGCGCTGCTTCCTTCCACGCTGATTTTTCCTGCTTCGCATTTACAATCATGATTATAACAACATTCTTTTGCTTTGCAGTCAATCATTGCTGTCGGTGTTGCTTCTCCTGTTACATCGCTGTAAGTGTTGCCTTTTCGCTCTTCAAAGCTTTTACAACAAGTATCTGCCGCATTTTTTGCAGTATCACCGCCAACTTTAATCGTATCTAATGCACAATAGTTCTGTTTATTGTGCAGACAAGTCTGTACTGTACATCTTAATTCTGGCATAATCCTATCTCCTTTTTCATTATTTTCTCTGATAGTATTTGCCCGATCTCTTAAAATTATTCCATTTTCAAAAAAATTAATGATATGCCCTGAAATAGATAATATAACTAACTTGATTTATTTTTCTTCTACGTTTCTGATTGCTCTTTTAGCAATCTCTTCTTTCACTGCATCCACAAACTCACTGAGTGTTTTCTGACCTTCATCCCCGGCAAATCTGCTTCTGACTGCAACTACTCCTTCTTCCTCTTCTTTTGCACCGACAACAAGCATATACGGAATCTTATTCATCTGTGCCTCGCGGATTTTGTATCCGATTTTTTCTGCTCTTGTATCAATCTCTGCACGAATTCCGGCTTCTTTTAATTCTGCCAGAACTTTTTCGCCGTATTCCAGATATTTGTCAGAAATCGGAAGTACCTTTACCTGTACCGGAGATAACCATGTCGGGAATGCTCCTGCAAAATGCTCGATCAGAATACCGATAAAACGTTCGATAGAGCCAAATGCAACACGATGGATCATAATCGGTCTATGTTTTTCTCCATCTGCTCCAATATATTCCAGTTCAAATCGAAGCGGAAGCTGGAAGTCAAGCTGAATTGTTCCGCACTGCCATGTTCTTCCAAGACAATCCTCCAAATGGAAATCAATCTTAGGACCATAGAATGCGCCATCGCCTTCATTTACCACATAATCAAGTCCAAGTTCATCCAGCGCATTACGAAGTGCCTCTGTTGCTACTTCCCAGTCTTCATCGCTTCCCATGCTGTCTTCCGGACGTGTAGATAGCTCCACATGATACTTAAATCCAAACAATGTATAAACTTCATTAATCAGTTTTGCTACACCCTTGATCTCATCTTTAATCTGCTCCGGTGTCATGAAAATATGCGCATCATCCTGTGTAAAGCAGCGCACACGCATCAGTCCGTGAAGCTGTCCTGATTTCTCATGACGGTGAACCAGTCCAAGTTCTCCCAGACGTAGCGGAAGATCTTTGTAGGAGCGCGGCTCAGATTTGTATACAAGCACTCCACCAGGACAGTTCATTGGTTTGATCGCAAAATCTGTTTCATCAATCTCTGTTGTATACATATTATCTTTGTAGTGATCCCAGTGACCGGATGTCTCCCACAGATGACGGCTCAGCATAATCGGTGTAGAAATCTCTACATAGCCTGCTTTATTATGAATCTCTCTCCAATAATCCAACAGTGTATTCTTCAACACCATTCCCTTTGGCAGGAAGAATGGGAATCCAGGTCCTTCTTCTGTCATCATAAACAGACCAAGTTCTTTTCCGATCTTTCTGTGATCGCGTTTCTTTGCTTCCTCGATCATTGTCAGATATGCTTCCAGGTCGGCTTTCTTTGGATATGCTGTTCCGTAAATACGTGTCAGCATTTTATTCTTCTCACTTCCACGCCAGTAAGCGCCTGCAAGACTTGTCAGTTTCAGAGCCTTTACTGCTTTTGTATTCATTAGATGCGGTCCTGCACACAGATCCACAAATTCACCCTGCTGATAGAAACTGATGACTGCATCTTCCGGAAGATCCTGGATCAATTCTACTTTATATGGTTCATTTTTTTCTTCAAAATAAGCAATTGCTTCTTCTCTTGGTTTTGTAAAGCTTGTAATCGGAAGTGCTTCTTTTACAATCTTCTTCATCTCTGCTTCAATCTTCTCAAGATCTTCTGCTGTAAACGGTGTCTCTCTATCCAAATCATAGTAGAAACCATCTGCAACAGACGGTCCGATTGCAAGTTTTGTCTCCGGATAGAGACGTTTTACTGCCTGCGCAAGAATATGTGAGGCAGTATGTCTGAACGCCCCCTGTCCCGCTTCATTCTGGAATGTAAGGATACTGAGTTCACAATCCTCAGAAACCATCGTTCTCAGATCAACAACTTCTCCATTCACTTCTCCTGCCGTTGCATTTCTCGCAAGTCCTTCACTGATATCTTCTGCAATTTCAAGGACTGATCTTGGCTCTGCATATTCTCTGACAGATCCATCTTTTAACGTAATCTTCATAACTTATTCCTCCACTTTTTCTTTCTTATTATCTTTTTCATCTATCTGAGGTTCTGCTGCTGTCTCCAACTTATCCGATTCCTCAGTTTCTTCCGGTTCCATGCATGAAATAAACTTCTCATGGTATACCGGATAATTCTTCTTCAGAGAGATCGGTTTCCCAAGTTCTGTCAGGAAACAGTGCGAAGTCTCTCCTTTACAGTGAATCATATTTGTTTTCTTGTTCACAACCTGATAGCTGATCACAAGCTTGATTCCATTATATTCTTTGATCGTCAGGTCAATTCTGGCTGTATCGCCAAATTTCAACATCCGAAGATATTTTGCACTGGCTTCCAGCACCGGACAAAGAATTCCTTTCTTTTCCAGTTCTTCGTAAGGAAGACCAATCTGTCTCATAAAATCTGTTCTCGCCTCTTCAAACCAGCGAATATAATTTGAATGATGCACCACCTTCATCTGATCTGTCTCGTAATACTGTATCTGATGTTCATACGGACGAAGCTGCATGTCATTTCACTCCTTCATTTCCAAATAAAAAATCCCCTGCAATGAATCACTTCACTGCAAGGGACGAGTTGATATGGTAACTCGCGGTTCCACCCCGCTTGTACCAGTCCTCTGACTGGAACCACTTATTCTGATGATAACGGAATCACCGTGCAGTTTTGCTGCCGCTCAGAGGTAGTCTTCAGATGCTTCTGTGATAAAGAACTTCCAGCCACCGGTTCTTCTCTCTGGATCTTTTCACATCTTACTCGTCTCGTCAACGCTTTTCATATATGCTCCTATTATAACACGGCGACTTGATTTGTCAACGAACAAATTTGAATAATACTCGTTTCCCCTCCGCAAAAAACTCTCTCATCATATAATTGGGCAATACAATTGGTTTTGTACTGGCTGCCAGTCCATATACCTTTCCATATCCGACATTTTCTGCCAGTTTCATGGCACGGTAAATATGAAAGTTATTCGTCACAATTCCTATTTTCTGCCCTCGCATTTCTCCAATAATCTTCTTACTGTTCATCAGATTCTCATAAGTGGATACTGATGCATCTTCAAGAAAAATATCTCTTTCCGGCACACCTCTCTTCTTCAGATATTCTGCCATAGCTTCTGCTTCACTGACTTCTTCGCCGATTCCCTGACCACCTGACACAATAATTCTGTTTCCAGGATGTGTCCTATAATAGTTCAAAGCCAGATCAAGCCGCCTGCGAAGAGCATCTGTCACTTTTTTTCCACGCACCTGAGCTCCTAGTACAATCATCCAGTTAAGACTGTCCGGCTCCTGCTGCGCCATAGCCTTTATAACTTTTCCTTCTACGATCACAACAGCTATTCCTGTCAAAATTCCAATACATCCAATTACTGTCTGAATATATTCCGGTAAATATTCCCACCCTCTCCCAAGCATCAAAAACATAACTCCAAGAAAAATCCAAAAACCCGAGAAGGTCATGTTCCATCTTCTGGAAGAAATTACCATCGCAAAATAATATATAAAACAAATACACCCAAATAAAATCACATCTTTTCCTCCTGAAACAAAAAAGAAGCCAGATACAATCCGCACCTGACTTCCCCATCTAACTATCTGCCGCAGCAGTGTTTATATTTCTTTCCGCTTCCGCACGGGCACGGATCATTTCTTCCGATTTTTTTCGGCTTTCTGATCGTTCCTGAGTTCTTCTGAATCTTGTAGAGCTCTCTCTTTTTCTCCGCTGTAAAAATCTCATCCCACTGCGGAAGTTCATAAAGCCACTCTGCCTTTGCATCTACCATGTTCATGTATAACTTCTCTTTATCAAATGCAAGGCTGACAACTGTATCTTCATCCATCGTTTCAATCGGATTCTCTGTCTTCAGACTTTCATTGATACCATCAAGGAATCCAACCATTGTCAGAACTTCTACACCATATTTTGCTGCCAGTTCTTTCACAGTTCCTTTCACTTCTTCATCCGGATTGGAAAGAAGCTGCTCATAAATTCCTTTTTCTGTTAAAAAATATGCATTCCAGAACTTCTGTAATGCTGCTCTGTCCATTTCTTTTGAATATGCTATTTCATGCCATTGCTCTAATAAACTCATTTCAAAATACTCCTTTGTATATTTTCATTCTTTACTCGCATATTATATACCATTTCTTGCAGTTTTCCAAGATTCTTTATATAATATCCTTAAAAATTCTTATAAAAAGGATGATCATCATGAAAAAATTCAAAAGAATCGCAGCGGGAACTGGTGTTTTTCTGCTTGTTGGAATGTATCTGTGTACTTTAATCTTTGCACTTCTGGATAATCCAAAGACAATGCTTATGTTCAAGTTCTCGATCGCACTGTCGCTCATTGTCCCGGTTCTATGTTATGGTATTGTACTTTTTACCCGGCTTTCTGACCGAAACAAACCAGATTCTTCAGATGACAATTAGACAATCTCTGTTACTCCATTGCTCAAATATAAAGTTCTGCAAGCATCAGCGCAGAACTTTTTCTGTTTTCTTCTCCTATCTGACGTTTCGTTAAATTCTCTTTTCTTTTTTTCAGGTATTCTTCAATTGATATAACACCTTTTACTGTCTGTTTTTCATTTTGCTTCATATGCTGTACCTCCTTATTTTCGAATACCGACATTATCATCTATATGATTCAAATATAAAAAATATTCCTTTTATTTTCTCTTCCCTCACTCTATATTCTGATTTTAACAAGCATTTGTGACCCCCTTATGACTGAACTCTAAAGTCTTTCTAATTTGTTTCTTAAAAATAATTTATAATTTTTTAGAAAACCATAAAAATTACTTGACATTCAAACAGAGCGAATTCTATATTATTAGGTATATAAAAATAATAGAAAGGAAGTATGCTGTTATGGAACGTTTATACATTCCAGATCACTACATTTCTCCACTGAATATTAGAGAAACCGAAGTTGCCATCAAAGAGGTAAAAGACCATTTTGAACATGCCCTTGCAAAATCGCTTCACTTGACTCGTGTATCTGCCCCGCTTTTTGTGAATCCAAGCACCGGTCTAAATGATAACCTCAACGGCATTGAACGCCCTGTCTCCTTCGGTGTACGCGAGCAAAACGATACTGAATTTGAGATTGTTCACTCTCTTGCCAAATGGAAACGTCTGGCGTTAAAGCGCTATAATTTCCATTCCGGAGAAGGTCTTTACACGGATATGAATGCAATCCGCCGTGATGAAGATACCGATAATATTCATTCTATTTTTGTAGATCAATGGGATTGGGAGAAAATTATTTCACGGGAAGAGCGCAATACAGAAACGCTGGAATACACTGTTCGAAAAGTCTACTCTGCTCTAAAAGATACGGAGCAGTATATTTCAAGACGTTACAATTATATTGAACCGCTTCTTCCGGATGAGATTACATTTATCACATCACAGGAACTGGAAAATCTGTACCCTGACTGCACACCAAAAGAAAGAGAATATAAAATTACCAAACAAAAGAAAGCAGTATTTATTTCCCAAATTGGTAAAACGCTTGCTTCCGGTGAAAAACATGACGGACGTGCACCAGACTATGATGATTGGGATTTAAACGGCGATATCATCGTTTACTACCCTATACTGGATATCGCCTTAGAACTGTCTTCTATGGGTATCCGCGTAGATGAACGTTCACTTGCGCGTCAGTTAAAACTTTCTGGCTGTGAAGACAGAGCAGAATTAGACTTCCAAAAATCTCTCTTAAATGGTGAACTTCCTTATACTGTCGGCGGTGGAATCGGGCAGTCGCGTATCTGTATGTTTTATCTGCGTAAAGCACATATTGGAGAAGTACAATCTTCCGTATGGCCGGATAAAATTGCCCAAGAGGCACTGGCACATGGCATTCAACTTCTTTAGACACATGATAAACTGACAATGATACATAGATGCAAAAATCCCCTGACCATTTCGGCAAATCCTTTTGCCTCAACAATCAGGGGATATTTTATTTTCTACTCCACTACAACAGCTGTTCCGCTTGCTGTAACCATTAACATTCCATTGTCCGTACCGAGTACCTCATAATCAATATCAACGCCTACTACTGCATTTGCTCCTCGATCTATCGCACGTTGCTCCAGTTCGATCAGTGCATTCTGCCTTGCTTTCACAAGTTCTTCTTCGTAACTTCCGGATCTTCCCCCAAAGAAATTGCTGAAAGACGCTGCAATATCTCTCACAAAATTCACACCGGAAATCACTTCTCCAAATACAATTCCACGATACTCAACGATTCTTCTTCCTTCTACGGATGGTGTTGTTGTAATAATCATATGCTTTTCTCCTTTCTTAACGATGGATCTGAAGTAATTTCTGCTTCAGATCTTGCTCAAGCTGATACATTTCCTGTTCTGCTTCTTTGCGCTTCTGTCTTCCTTCTTCCTGTATCTTCATCACTTCATCAAACGTCTCGATCAAGGACTCATTCGTTTGTTTCAATGTCTCCATATCTACAATTCCCCGCTCAGACTCTCTCGCCGTTTCTACAGATGCCATTTTCAATGCCTGTGCGTTCTTCTTCAACAACTCATTCGTCATATCTGTCACTGCTCTCTGAGCCTGAGAAGCTTTCAACGAATCTTCCACTCCGAGGGCAATTACCATCTGGCTCTTCCATAATGGAATCGTATTGACAATCGTAGACTGAATCTTTTCTACCATCATCGTATCATTCCCCTGCACAAGACGAATCTGTGGCGCTGTCTGCATCGCGATCATCTTCGTTAATTCAAGGTCATGGATTTTCTTTTCAAATCGGTTGCAAAATGCTTCTAAATCTTTGGCTGCCTGTGCATCTTCCGGTAAATTCGTTCTTGTCGCTTTATCCAACAGCTGTTTCAGATCATTTTCACGAATCTGCACCAGCTTTTTCTTTCCAGCCACTACATACATTGTCAGCTCTTTAAAATAAGTCAAGTTTGTCTCATACATTTTATCAAGAATTGCAATGTCTTTCATCAATTTTACTTGATGTTCTTCCAAATCAGACGTAATCTTCTCAATGTTTACTTCCACTTTATCATATCTGGCTTTCATAACCTCCATTTTGTTAGAAGCTTTTTTAAA
>CAUCYJ010000068.1:0-12166 GCA_958446945.1 uncultured Lachnospiraceae bacterium
CAAATAAATTACATATTTGAGATGTGTGAGAGCAGCGGCTTAGGTCGCTGCTTGTTATTGTTATAGAATTTATATAGAAAGGGGTAACTGTTGTGATTCATCAGTACCAGAACAATGGATACCGGATCGTACTTGATGTCAACAGCGGCGCCGTACATGTTGTAGATGAGCTTGTGTATGATGTGATTGCTGTACTTGACAGCATGAAAGAAGATAAGACAGAGGCGATGCTTCAGGAAGAAAGTACTGTCCGTGAAGTAAGAGAGAAGTTGGAGGAGAAATATCCTGCAGAAGAGCTTACAGAAGCTCTCGAAGACATTACAGAGCTTGTAAGAGAAGGAAAGCTGTTTACAAAAGACATTTATGAGCCGATCATCGAGGATGTAAAGAAGCGGAAAACAGTTGTGAAAGCGCTTTGTCTTCACATTGCACATGACTGTAATCTTGCGTGCAAATATTGCTTCGCAGAAGAAGGAGAATATCACGGAAGACGTGCACTCATGTCTTATGAGGTTGGAAAGAAAGCGCTTGATTTCTTGATTGCGAATTCCGGAAGCAGAAGAAACCTGGAAGTCGATTTCTTTGGTGGAGAACCGCTTATGAACTGGCAGGTTGTGAAAGACCTTGTGGCATATGGAAGAGAGCAGGAAAAGCTCCATGACAAACATTTCCGTTTTACTGTTACAACGAACGGTGTGTTGCTCAATGATGAGATCCAGGATTTTATTAATAAAGAGATGGATAATGTTGTACTGAGTCTTGATGGAAGAAAAGAAGTCAATGACTTTATGCGTCCGTTCCGAAATGGAAAAGGAAGCTATGATCTGATCGTGCCGAAGTTCCAAAAGCTTGCAGACAGCAGAGATCAGGAACGTTATTATGTACGAGGTACGTTTACAAGAAATAATCTGGATTTTTCAGAGGATGTGAAGCATTTCGCAGAACTTGGATTTAAGCAGATGTCTATCGAACCGGTAGTCGGAGATGAGTCTGAGCCGTATGCGATCCAGAAAGAAGATCTTCCTAAGATTTTTGAAGAGTACGATAAGCTTGCGAAGTATATGATCGAGCGCGAGAAGGAAGGAAAAGGTTTTAACTTCTTCCATTTTATGATCGATCTGACAGGCGGACCGTGTATTTATAAGAGAATGTCCGGATGTGGATCCGGAACAGAATATCTTGCGGTAACACCGTGGGGAGACTTATATCCTTGTCATCAGTTTGTTGGTGAAGATGATTTCCTGATGGGAAATGTAGACGAAGGAATTACGAAACCGGAGATTGCGGATCATTTCCGTGACTGCAATGTTTACACAAAAGAAAAATGTAAAAATTGTTTTGCAAAATTCTATTGCAGCGGTGGATGCGCAGCTAATGGTCATAAGCTCTGTGGTTCTATCAATGACGTATATGAAGTCGGCTGTGAGTTGGAACGCAAGAGAGTAGAATGTGCAATTATGATTAAGGCAGCTCTGGCAGAGGAAAGGATGTAAGGGATGAAGAAAAATAAAGGCATAGGCGTCCTGATTGCAACGGCAGCAGTAATTGCGCTTCTTGCATTTACAACGATTGTCGGCTTCGGGCCGAAGAAAACAGGTGCGGCAGAGCACATTAAGCTTGGACTTGATCTTGCCGGCGGTGTCAGCATCACCTACCAGGCACAAGGGGATAAGATTACACAGGAAGCAATGGACGATACTATCTATAAGCTTCAGAAACGTGTAGATCAATATAGTACAGAGGCAACTGTTTATCAGGAAGGCGATGACCGGATCAATATTGAAATTCCGGGTGTATCTGATGCAAATAAAGTATTAACAGAACTTGGAAAACCAGGCTCACTCTATTTTATTGCTCACAAAGATGCAGAAGGCAATGAGAACTATACATTAGATACTGCAACAGGAGAGTATAAGCTGACAAAAGAGCTCAGTGAACTTCAGGAAAATGGCGGAATTGTACTAAATGGTACAGACGTGACTTCTGCAAAGGCTGGACAGTATGAAGATCAGCAGTCAGGTGCGGCACAGTATGTAGTAGAACTGACTTTGACAAAAGAAGGTACAAAGAAATTTGCAGAAGCAACAAAAACAGCTTTTGAAGCCGGCAAAGATACGATTGGTATTTATTATGATGATACATTTGTCAGTGTGCCGAGCGTAAATGGCGAAATTTCCGGAGGAACAGCAGAAATTACCGGTATGGCAAATTTTGAAGAGGCAGAAAACCTTGCTTCCACAATTCGTATCGGAGGGCTTCAGTTAGAACTTCACGAGCTACGTTCTAATGTTGTCGGTGCACAGCTTGGAGAAGAAGCGGTATCTACAAGTTTAAAAGCAGGTGCGATCGGACTTGCGATTGTCATCATTTTTATGTGTGTGGTGTATCTGCTTCCGGGACTTGCTTCCGGACTTGCTCTTTTAATTTACACAGGATTGACGCTGGTTGTGTTAAACGCATTTGATATTACGCTGACACTTCCGGGAATTGCGGGTATTATTTTGTCTATCGGTATGGCGGTAGATGCCAATGTTATTATCTTCGCACGAGTGCGGGAAGAACTGGCAGCAGGAAGAACGGTCCGTACAGCATTAAAAACCGGATTTGAAAAAGCACTTTCTGCGATTATCGACGGTAATGTTACAACACTCATTGCAGCTCTTGTATTGGGATTGAAGGGTACCGGAAGTGTAAAAGGATTTGCACAGACATTGGCACTTGGTATTGTGCTTTCGATGTTCACAGCAATCTTTGTGACGAAATTTATTGTAAATGCCCTGTATGCCGTAGGATTCCGTGATGTAAAATTCTACAATCCAAAGAGTGGTAAAGGAAATATTGATTTCCTTGCTAAGAAGAAATATTTCTTTGCATTTTCTATTGCAATTATGGTAATTGGATTTGGAATTATGGGATTCAATGCAAGTCAGGGAAAAGGTGCGTTTAATTACAGCCTTGATTTCAAGGGAGGAACTTCTACAAACGTAACCTTTGATAAAGAATATACATTGAAAGAAGTAGATGCGGAAATTATTCCTGTCATTGAAAAGATTACAGGAGATAAGAATGTACAGCAGCAGATTGTAAAAGGGACAACACAGGTTATCTTTAAAACTCAGACACTGGATCTGGAGACAAGAGAAAAACTTTCTAAAGCGCTCGTAGAGAAGTTTGGCGCCAAAGAAGATCAAATTACGACAGAAAATATCAGTTCAACAGTTAGTAAAGAGATGCGCGCCGATGCAGTTGTTGCAGTTGTGATCGCGGCAATCTGTATGCTTCTTTATATCTGGTTCCGATTCAGTGATATCTGTTTTGCTACGAGTGCAGTTACAGCGCTGCTTCATGATGTGCTTGTTGTTATTGCATTTTACGGTGTGGCGAGAATTTCTGTCGGAACGACCTTTATTGCATGTATACTGACGATTGTCGGATATTCAATCAATGCAACGATTGTTATTTTTGACCGTATCCGTGAGGAGTTAAAGACAATCCATGGAGTGAAGACAAAAGAGAAGATTCAGGAAGTGGTCAACCGCAGTATTACAAGAACATTGACGAGAAGTATTTATACTTCCCTGACAACTTTTATTATGGTAGCAGTACTTTATGTTATGGGTGTAAGTTCCATTAAAGAATTTGCGCTTCCGCTTATGGTAGGAATTGTTTGGGGTGCATATTCTTCTGTATGTATTACAGGTTCACTGTGGTATCTTATGAAGACAAAAATTGGTAAAAATAAAATAGCAGAATAAAAATACAGGAGGGTGTTCCGGAAGGCGGAACGCCCTTTTTGGATAAATGGGGCATTTATATGGAAAAATGGTTTATTTTAAGAAAAGGCGCAGATTTTCAGAAAATCGGAAAAAAATTCGGAATCAGCTCGAGACTTGCCTGTCTGATCCGGAATCGCGATGTAATATCCGAAGAGGAAATTCATAACTATTTGTATGGAACGATCGCAGATCTTCTCGACGGAATGTTGATGAAAGATATGGATGTTGCGGTTGAAATTCTCTGCGAGAAGATACGCGGAGGCGATGCGATCCGAATTATTGGCGATTATGATATTGATGGAGTAAATGCAACGTATATTTTATCAGAAGCAATCAGAAGGCTTGGCGGAAATGTAGATACGGATATTCCCGATCGGATGAAAGACGGGTATGGATTGAACCGGGATTTGATCGATCGGGCATTGGAAGCAAAAATCGATACAATTGTGACATGTGATAATGGAATTGCGGCGGCATCGGAAATTGCTTATGCAAAGGAAATGGGACTGACAGTTATTGTGACAGATCACCATGAAATTCCATTTGAGGAGACGGCAAAAGGGCGTAAATATCATCTGCCGCCGGCAGATGCGGTGGTAGATCCAAAGCAGGAAGGGTGTCCTTATCCGTTTAAAGGGCTTTGTGGTGCAGCGGTGGCCTATAAACTTATGGAGGCAGTATACAATGTAATGGCAGGCGATGCGGATGAAATTGATGATCTCATGGAAAATGTGGCAATTGCTACAGTAGGAGATGTGATGGATCTTGTTGGTGAAAATCGTATTTTTGTGAAGCAGGGCTTGGAAATGCTCCGACGGACAAAAAATCATGGATTAAAAGCTTTGATGGAAGTGACAGGTGTAGATCCGGAAACTGTCGGAACATATCAGATTGGCTTTGTCATTGGACCATGTATTAATGCGGGAGGACGTCTGGATACTGCAAAAAGAGCGCTGCGACTTCTGGAGGCTTCAGATAAGCGGGACGCAGATATTCTGGCAGGAGAGTTAAAGGCTTTAAATGATAATCGGAAGGATATGACAGAAAAAGCAGTAGAACTGGCGGCGGCTCAGGCAGAAGAATTGTATCCGGAAGATCGGGTGCTTGTATTGTATCTTCCGGACTGCCATGAAAGTCTGGCAGGTATTGTAGCCGGAAGAATCCGAGAGCGGTATCATAAACCGGTGTTTGTTTTGACAAAGGCGGAGGATGGAATTAAAGGTTCCGGACGTTCTATTGAAACATATCATATGTATGAAGAAATGAACCGCTGCAGTGAATTATTTACAAAATTCGGTGGACATAAACTGGCGGCAGGGGTTTCTATGCCGGAAGAGAATCTAGAGAAATTCCGAAGCAGTTTAAATCATTTCTGCAGACTGACAGAGGAAGACCTGATTGAAAAAGTAAGTATTGATATGCAGATGCCATTGGGAGCAGTAACAGAAGCTTTTGTAAATGAGATAGAATTATTAGCGCCATTTGGAAAAGGAAATCGCAAACCGCTGTTTGTGGAGAAAAATCTGGAAATTTTGGAAGCAAGGATACTTGGTAAAAATAAAAATGTTTTAAAAATGTATGTGAGAGATAGTGTCGGTACCTGTCTGGAAGCAATGTATTTTGGAGATATTGAAGGATTTTATACCTATGTAGAATCTGTGTATGGGACAGTGGAAGGAGCCAGGATGGCATTTACCTATTATCCGGGGATCAATGAGTACAGGGGACAGAAAAAAATGCAGATTGTTGTCCAAAATTATCGATAATTAATTTGATTACAAAGGAATAATTTGAATATTGCAGGGAAGAGTGGTATAATAAAATACACGTTTTTTATTTGTACGAAGGAATGGGAGGGAAGAGAGATGGAAGAAGAAAGCAAGAAGATTGAGAATCCGGCATTAAAGATTGTAGATGGACACGCAGTCAAAGATCCAAAAGATTATCAGGATCCGGATGAACTTTATGATGTTCTGATCGAAAGGATCCGGCAATACCATCCGTCAGCAGACCTCACGATCGTACAGAAAGCCTATCAGCTTGCAAAAGATGCTCACGAAGGACAGTTCCGAAAGTCAGGAGAACCTTATATCATTCACCCACTCTGGGTAGGAATTATTCTTGCCAATCTGGAATTGGACAAAGAGACAATTGTTGCAGGAATTTTACATGATGTTGTGGAAGATACGGTAATGACATCAGAAGAGATTGCAGCACAATTTGGAGAGGAAGTTGCGCTGCTTGTGGAAGGTGTCACGAAGATTGGCCAGCTGTCATATTCAAAGGATAAGGATAAGCTTGAGATGCAGGCAGAGACGTTGCGTAAGATGTTTCTTGCTATGTCGAAAGATATCCGTGTTATTTTGATCAAACTTGCGGACCGTCTTCATAATATGAGAACAGCGCAATTCTGGCCGCCGGCAAAGCAGAAGGAGAAGGCCCAGGAAACAATGGATATTTATGCACCGTTGGCACAGCGTCTTGGTATTTCTAAGATTAAGACAGAACTTGATGATCTGGCGCTTAGATATTCAGAGCCAGAAGTATATTTTGATCTTGTCAGACAAATTAATGCAAGAAAAACGGAGCGGGAAGAGTTTGTAAGTCAGATTGTAGATGAAGTTTCCAACCATATGGCCAATGCAGGGATTCGGGCAGATGTGAAGGGGAGAGTGAAGCATTTCTTCAGTATTTACCGAAAGATGGTTAATCAGGATAAGACAGTAGATCAAATTTATGATTTATTTGCTGTGCGCATTATTGTAGATTCAGTAAAGGACTGTTATGCGGCTCTTGGTGTGATTCATGAGATGTATACACCGGTTCCGGGAAGATTTAAGGATTATATTGCAATGCCGAAAGCGAACATGTATCAGTCGCTCCATACGACGCTTATGAGTTCTGTCGGACAGCCGTTTGAAATTCAGATCCGAACAGAAGAGATGCATAAGACAGCAGAATACGGAATTGCAGCACACTGGAAATATAAGGAATCCAATGACGGTAAGAAGAATATCCGGGTACAGGAAGAAGAAAAATTAAGCTGGCTTAGACAGATTCTTGAGTGGCAGCAGAATACAGATAACAGAGAATTTTTGAGTCTGCTCAAGGGAGATTTGAATCTGTTTACAGAAGAGGTATACTGCTTTACACCGAATGGGGATGTAAAGCATCTTCCAAATGGGTCCACACCGATTGATTTTGCCTATAGTATTCACAGCGCTGTCGGCAATAAGATGGTCGGCGCCAGAGTGAACGGAAAATTAGTTCCGATTGAATATAAGATCCAGAATGGGGATCGCATCGAGATCCTGACATCTCAGAATTCTAAAGGTCCAAGTCGTGACTGGCTAAATATTGTTCGAAGTACACAGGCGAAGAACAAGATCAATCAGTGGTTTAAGAAAGAATTTAAAGAAGAGAATATTACCAGAGGCAAGGAGATGCTTTATGCATACTGTAAGTCCAAAGGAATTACACTTTCAGATCTTTTGAAACAAAAATATGAACAGGTTGTGCAGCAGAAATATGGGTTCCGTGACTGGGACTCCGTATTGGCGGCAATTGGTCATGGAGGTCTGAAAGAAGGGCAGGTCGTGAACCGGCTTGTGGAAGAGTATACAAAAGATCATAAAGAAGCTATTACAGATGAGACAATTCTTGAACGGGTTACGGAAGCGGCAAAGAATAAAGTGCATATTACGAAGTCGAAGAGCGGAATTGTTGTAAAAGGAATTGACGATATTGCAGTGAGGTTTTCAAGATGCTGTAATCCGGTACCGGGCGATGAGATTGTTGGTTTTGTCACACGTGGACGCGGACTTACGATTCACCGGACAGATTGTGTGAATGTACTGCATTTGACAGAGTCTGAGCGGGCAAGGCTGATCGATGCTGAGTGGGAGAATGAAGGCAGCAACGGCGGTGAGGGGACGTATCTGGCTCAGATTAAGATGTATGCAACAGATAAGCCGGGTGTCTTAATGGAGATTTCAAAAGTTTTTACAGAGATGAAAATAGACGTAAAGACGATGAATGTCAGGACAAACAAACAGGGCATCGGAACAATTGAGACAGGATTTGTTGTGCATGGCAGAGAAGAATTGACAAGAGTGACAGAGAAGCTGCGACAGCTTCCGGAGATCATGGATATAGAACGTACAGCGGGGTAAGAAGAGATTATGAAAATAGAGATTTTTTCAGCAGGTATTTTAGGAACAAATTGTTATTTTGTAATAAATGAAGAAACGAAAGAGACTGTGATCGTAGATCCAGGCGGATATAACAAAAAGATGAAAACGTATCTGGAGCAAGAAGCATTAAAGCCGGTAGCGGTTCTTCTGACGCATGGGCACTTTGACCATATGATGGGAGTACCGGGACTGCGCGAAGAATATGAGATGCCGGTATATATTTATGATTCTGAGGAGTGTATTGTAGATGATCCGAAAAAGAATCTGTCGGCAACTTATACGAATGGATTGACGCTTGATCATCTTGAAACGGTGAGGGACGGTCAGGTATTGACGCTTGCAGGCTTCCGGTTTCGTGTGATTTATACACCGGGACATACGGCAGATGGATGCTGTTACTATATGGAACAGGAGAAAATGCTTTTCAGCGGAGATACATTATTTCAGACATCAATTGGAAGAAGTGATCTTCCGACAGGAAGCGAAAGTACGCTGATTCGTTCTATCAAAGAAAGGCTTCTTGTACTTCCGGAAGAAGTGAAGGTATTTCCGGGACACATGGGAGCAACGACTATTGGAGATGAGAAGAAACAAAATCCATATATTGTATAACAGTATGAGCAGACAGAGGATGTTTCGGCAAGACGAGGCATCCTCCAAATTTTGTTTCCGGCAAATGACAGGAGAACACTATGATCAAATTAATTTTTCAGAATGAAATATATCCATATGATGTATATCATTTAACAAAAGCATTTTTTCCGGGAGAAGAAATTGTGCAGGAAATCTGTCCGGAAGCGGATCTGTTGATAAAAGCAGAGAGAAATGGAGGAAAACTTTTAGAAATTCCCCCTGAAAGTGTGGAAAATATTTCGGAACGAAAGGAAAAGAAATATTTTGTAAATAAGTTTACTTATGAAACATATGAGAAACTTACAGGAAAAGGACTTGCCTGGGGAATCCTTACCGGAATTCGTCCGACAAAGATTATGATGGGAGCTTTGGAAGAAGGAAGAGAAGAAAAAGAAATCTTAGAAGAGATGCAGACACATTATCTAATGACGAAGGAGAAGGCGCACCTGGGATTGGAAATTGCAAAGCGAGAGAAAATGCTTTTGGAAAAGCTGGATTATGAGAATGGATACAGTTTGTATGTGGGGATTCCTTTTTGTCCTACGACATGCATTTACTGTTCCTTTACTTCCTATCCGTTAGCTTCCTGGAAGAATTATGTGGAAGAGTATCTGGCAGCATTGTTCAAAGAAATCACTGCGGTAGGATTGCATATGCAGGGAAAGAAACTAAATACCGTCTATATTGGCGGAGGGACTCCGACAACATTGAGTGCAGAGCAGCTTGACCGTTTGCTGAGTCATTTGGAGGCAACTTTTTCTTATGAGTTTTTGTTAGAATTTACAGTGGAGGCAGGCCGTCCGGACAGTATTACAAGAGAAAAACTGGAAGTGCTCCGAAAACATCAGATTTCCCGTATTTCAATTAACCCTCAGACGATGCAGCAGAAAACGCTAGATCTGATTGGGAGACGACATACGGTAGAAGATATTATACAGGTGTACCGGATGGCGCGGGAACTGGGATTTGATAATATTAATATGGATTTGATTGCAGGGCTTCCGGGGGAGACGCCAGAAGATATGGAGGACACATTAAAGGCAATCTGTCGTTTAGATCCGGACAATCTTACTGTACACTCTCTTGCGGTAAAGAGGGCGTCAAAACTTCGTCAGATGGAGGAATTCCGGCGAACAGCTGAGGAAGAAGAGAAGGTGGCGAAGGATCTGTCCAATATGATTGAATTATCTTATGAGTATGCAGAGAAGATGAGTATGACTCCTTACTATTTGTACCGCCAGAAAAATATTGCAGGAAATTTTGAAAATGTTGGCTATGCGAAGGTTGACAAAGCGGGAATATACAATATACTTATTATGGAAGAGAAACAGACAATCGTTGCCTGTGGTGCGGGTGCCAGCACAAAAGCGGTGTGGCCGGAAGCTTCCGGGAACGGCTGTCGGATTGAACGTGCAGAAAATGTAAAAGATCTGAAAGAATATATTGCACGAATAGACGAAATGATAGACAGAAAAGGAGAATTATTATGGCATTAAAGAAAAAACCGGTAACTGGTATGAAGGACATGCTTCCGAGAGAAATGGAGATTAGAGACTATGTCATTCATATGATCAAAGAAACTTACAAAAGTTTCGGCTTCTCTTCAATGGAAACTCCTTGTGTAGAACATATTGATAATCTGCTCAGCAAACAGGGTGGAGAAAATGAAAAACTGATTTTCAAGATTTTGAAACGCGGCGAGAAATTGAAACTGGAAGAAGCTAAGACAGAGGCAGATCTTGTAGACGGAGGACTTCGTTATGATTTGACACTTCCGCTTTCCAGATACTATTCCAATAATGCCAATGAACTGCCTTCACCGTTTAAGGCGCTTCAGATGGGGAATGTATGGCGTGCAGACAGACCTCAGAGAGGACGTTTCCGCCAGTTTATGCAATGCGATATCGATATTCTTGGTGAGGCTGGAAACATTGCGGAGATCGAACTTATCCTTGCCACGACAACATTGCTTGGAAAGCTTGATTTTAAAAACTTTACAATCCGTATCAATGACAGAAGAATGTTAAAAGCAATGGCAGATTACAGCGGATTTGCAGAAGCAGATTATGATAATGTATTTATTATTTTAGACAAGATGGATAAGATTGGACTGGAGGGAGTGGCGTCAGAGCTGGCGGCTTCCGGGTATGAGAAGGAATCCATTGATAAATATCTGGAGTTGTTTGAGCTGATTACGACAGATGTGGAAGGTGTTCGTTTCTGTAAAGAGAAGCTGGAAGGATATCTGGATGCCGAAGTGGCAGACAGCCTGGAGAAGATTATTACAAGTGTATTGGAAGTAAAATCAGCAGATTTTGCAATTAAATTTGATCCAACACTTGTGCGTGGTATGTCTTACTATACAGGTACGATTTTTGAGATTGCTATGGACGAATTTGGAGGTTCTGTTGGCGGCGGCGGACGATACGATGAGATGATCGGTAAATTTACCGGACAGAATACGCCGGCATGTGGATTTTCCATTGGATTTGAGCGAATTGTCATGCTGCTTCTTGAACGTGGATATGAAGTTCCGCATCAGGAAGAAAAGAAAGCTTATCTGTTGGAGAAAGGGCTTTTGCAGAGTGAATTTATTAATATTATGAAGACTGCATGTGATGAGCGTGCCGCAGGTAAGCAGGTCACAGTCCTGAATATGAAAAAGAATAAAAAATTCCAGAAAGAACAGCTGGCAGAAATGGGTTATACAAACATTGTAGAATGTTTTAAAAACTAAATTTTACAGGAGGTGCAGTATGATGAATGAAGCTAAAAAAATCGCATATGCAAAGCAGGCAGAAGGAATTATCAAAGGACTTGCAAAGCGCAATATGGAAGGCTTCTACTGTGCGACAAAGGAAGAAGCAGTGGAGAAAGTAAAGGAACTGGTAGAGAAAGGCTCTTCTGTAACTTGGGGAGGCTCTGTGACGCTTTCTGAGAGCGGTGTAATGGAGCTTTTGAAAAATGGAGACTATGATGTGCTTGATCGGTCAACAGCGAAGACACCAAAGGAGCAGAGAGCGTTATATCAGAAGTCTGTTGGAGCAGATTATTTCTTTATGAGTACAAATGCAATTACATTGGATGGAGAGCTTGTGAATATTGATGGCAACGGCAATCGGGTAGCATGTCTGATCCATGGACCGAAATATGTAATTGTCATTGCAGGTGTGAATAAGATTGTGCCGGATATTGAAAGTGCCGTTCCGCGAATCCGCAATGTATCCAGTCCAGCCAATGCAGCAAGACTTCATCCGAATACACCTTGTGAAATGACGGGAATGTGCGGTGACTGCCAGTCTCCTGGATGCATGTGTTGTGAGATTGTTGTGACAAGACGGTCAAGACATGAGGGAAGAATTAAAGTCATTCTCGTAGGGGAAGAACTGGGATTTTAAAGACATGATTATGCAGGCAATCACAAAAAATAAAAAAGTTAAAAAAAGTGTTGACATTTGTGATTGCCTCTAATATAACATCAATTGTTCAAGCGGTGCTGAACAAAACAAAACATGCACGAGTGGCTCAGTGGTGGAGTATCGCCTTGCCAAGGCGAGGGTCGCG
>CAUCYJ010000069.1:0-12127 GCA_958446945.1 uncultured Lachnospiraceae bacterium
TCGTCTTCACATCACAAAGTCTTGTACCGTGTCCTCCAAAATCAGAGGCAAATCCTATTTCTGTCACAGCGTTTTCCTCCCGGCTTGATTCCCAATATTTCTATGCCTATTCAAAATTATCTTACTACCCGATATTCCACAAGTTTCCAGTCCAATACGTTCCGTTCCAGCATTATCTGTACACGCTCTTTCTTTGGCACCAGCGTTTTCCCATTGCTCTTCAACTGATAAACTGTCAGTTCTGCCGGAAGATATTCTATCTGCCCTTCTTTCTGATACTCTGAAAATCGTATCTCACCAATCGAATAATCCACTACTTTCTCACAGTCTTTCAGAACTTTTTTGACATCTGCAACATGAAATGTCTGAACCTCTTTCTCGTCTTTTGCATATTGTATCATTCCAATCTGAACAAAAAGCTCTCCGAGAACTTCTTCATATTCCACCGGAATACTCAGCTCTTGAAAACGTTTTCTCATCTTTTCTGCCAGAGTTTTCTCCGACTTTGCCCGCTTCTCATGAAGCTTTTTCACTCTTAATAAGAGCAGATAGGTAATAGATCCCACCGGAACTGACACAAGCAGAAGAGAAATGATAAAATATTTTATTCGAACCGGAAGCGATCCGCTCATCCCAAATAGTGACACAAAAACAATTGCTGCCGCAATCACTGCCACTTCTGATGCAATTCTCGCATAACGATTCGGCATCCCGTCAAAATTATCAAGACGGCAGTAAGTATTTACACTCCCATCTTTCACAATGTAACTGCTTCTTACCTGTTCTGTTCTTTTATACAATGTATGTCCAAATCGGACAATTCTCTTTTCTACTTTCTCATTTCCCGTGAAAATAGACATATCCTCCGCTTTTTCTTCCCGAAAGTCATTTCCCGTAACCTGTTCTATTACATCCATCTCCTCTTTTCCAAGACGACGATCTCGCATCATATAGAGGTGATTCAGACGATGTTCCGCTTCTTGGATATCATCCCCATTCTTCCAGAAATTTTCGTATTCTTTTTGAAATTTTTGTATCATAATATGTTATTCCTCAACTTTTTGAAATCTTTCAAGCAATTCCGGAATCTGCTCTCGCTTCAGCACAAGATTTACACCAAATGGATTCAGTGTATAACCTATGCTGTCTTTTGAAAGATATTTATCCAAATCTTCAAATTTCACCTTGCGAATTTGAAGTTTTTTCCCTTTTAAAAACCGTTGAAGCTCTGGTCCGTCTGTAAAAATCGGCTGAAGCATCTGGTCGCTTCCATCTTTCAAATATGGAAAACGAATTGTCTTCTTCTCCGGATCTCCCTCTTCTTCTACAACATCAATTGGGAAAAGATAGGATGAGCGCACAAGATTCACACACATTTCTTCCTCAAGTTCTGCCAGCTTTTCCAAATTTCTATCCTGAATCGGTCTTCGCAGTTCCTGCACAAAATATATTGTAGATAAATGCAGCTGTGGATTTAACAGCGGACGCTTTTCTTCCGGAACTTTGGAGTAATCCACTACATTTACGATTTCGCTAATTTCAGCTTCACTGCACGCTTCTCCTTCGTGCAGAACAATCGAATTCACCCCGATCGTCAGCAGACTGATAAGAAACTGCAGCCGATGTGGAACTGCAATTTCAGCCATATTAAAACTGTATTTTTCTTCTTCATATGGCTTTGTGAACTCTGCAAGAGTTCCTGTCTCTGTAAACATATGCACCTGATCATTAAAACTTTCCGGATCACAGATTACAAACGGCAAATGTGTTGCCTGACAAAACGGCACATATAAATGCTGCTTCTCCTGCATTTTCTTAATAAATTCTTTTTTTTCCTGTACTGTCATATTTTCTTCCTCTTTCTATAATAAATTTATTATTCTGCATAGAGAATTTTACACAAGCATCTCCCACAGATCCGCCAGCGAACACACCCTCTTACCGCTTCGCTCCATACATTCCTTCGCATGGAACATGGAACTTAAAACAGATTCTTCAATCACTTCTGCAGATGCGCGGAACAATGTATCCATCTGATCATCATGAAGCATCTGCACTGGAAGAACGCCCTCACTACATGTATGGGGAATCCTATTCGCTGTCGTAAATGCAAGCGCAATATCGCCGCTTCCATTCATCATATAAGAACCTTCTCTCCCAAGTCCTATCGCACACCGACGGCAGATTCGCTTTAACTGCCGTTCATTCAGAGGAGCATCTGTAGCAAGAATCATGATAATTGAACCTTTATCCCGTTCCTCGAAATTATTCTTCTGCTCTTCTTGTGATACTTCTTTCAGACCTTCCTTTGATATCTCTTCACTGATTCTTCTTCCCGCCACAAGAAGATCCTGATACAGACCATGGTTACTTAAAACAAGCGCACCAAGAGTATATTCCTGTCCTCCAATCTCAAATGTACGAGAGGCAGAACCAATTCCTCCTTTTAGCTGATGGCATACCATCCCGCGCCCAGCACCAACGTCTCCCTCGGAAAAATCCTCTGCCGCCCGCGCAATCGCTTCTCTGGCATGCGCTTCCGTTACTGCTCTTTTGCGGATATCATTAATTCGTCCATCATTACACTCACATACCACCGGATTCACCGTGCCTGTTGTACGTCCAATTTCTGTATTCTCATCCAACATATAGTCAATCAGACCATTAGCTGCAGCACCCACACCAAATGTGTTTGTCAACAAAATCGGCGTCTCAAGAAACCCCATTTCGTCCACTTCCACAAGCCCAATTGTTTTTCCAAAGCCATTCAGCACCTGGCTGGCCGCCATTACTTTATCCTGAAACATATTTCCCGGATGTGGCAGAACTGCTGTTACACCAGTGTGTGTATTTCCATTGTCAATCGTTACATGACCAACTCTCACACCTTCTACATCCGTGATTAAGTTTCTCCTTCCCGGTTTCATTTCTCCAATTTTAATTTCCCATTGTTTGCTAAGTCCCATGATGCTTTATCCTTCCAAATTTCTTAATTTTAAACGCCTTTATGCCCATGCATAAATAGGCTCTTTCTCACTCCAGACAGCAATTGCCTCTTCTACCTTCGCCAACATTTTTTCCTTATCTTTCGGCAAAATACCTCTGACACGCACTTCCACAAAATCGTGGAATCCATCATAACTAAGTTGGTCTATCTCTAATAGTTTCAGAAGCCTTCGCTCTTCTTTTAGATTCTCCACCTCATCTGCCGGAACAAAATTCCCCGCCTGAATTTCCTTATAAAGCGGCGCCTTGTCGTGTAAAAAGAGTGAAAAATTTATTACTTTTCCCGGTTTTGTTCTATTAAAAAACTCTGCTGTCTTCTCCGCATTCTCCAGTCCCCGTTCTGCTCCGGCAATTCCTGTCATCATATGTGCGTTATAAATCAGCCCAGCTGTTTTAACCCTTTCAATCTCCCGGTAAGCTTCCGCAAGCGTATGATCCTTCTTCATAAAGCGAAGCACATCATCACAACCGCTTTCTATTCCGAGATAAAGATTGCGAACCCCTTCTTCAAACAGACGCTTCAGCTCTGTATCGCTCTTTTCACGAAGATTCGTTACTGTCGCATCCATATTGATCTCCGTACATGCCGGGAAATGTATATGAATCAGTTCCAGAATCCTCAGCAAACGTTCCATCGACATCCCAAATGCGTTGCCATCTCCGAGAAAAATCTGTTTCGGATTGCCTCCTGCTTCCTTTACCCGCAGGATTTCCGTTTCGATCTGTTCCATCGGAATCTCCCGATACTTCAAATGTTTAAACAGGGTACAAAATGTACACAAATTATAAGAACAGCCCACCGCAACCGGAAGCATATAGGAAGAACGTTCCATTGGCGGTCTGCATATTTGACCTTCATACTGCATATAGACACCTCCCTGATTCTGAACAAAATTTTCTCTTTTCAGTATATCATACCTGCGGAAATTGTCTATTATTTAGAAAATTTTCTAAATAGCTGTTGCATTTTCCATTTTACTGTTATATATTATATTTAGAAATATTTCTAAATAGTTTTATTTATGTTCGAAACGAGGTGAGAATTTGTCATTTGCCGATACTTTCAAAGCACTTTCCGATCCTGTCCGGCGTGAGATCCTTCTCATGCTAAAAGACGGAAAAAAACTTCCGGCCGGAGAGATTGCCGAACAATTTGATATGACACACGCAACAATCTCCTATCATTTATCACAATTAAAAAAAGCCGGATTAGTAACTGAAACCAAATATAAAAATTATGTCTATTATGAAATCAACGTCTCTGTATTCGAAGAGATTATGCTATGGTTTTCACAATTTAAGGAGGACTCATAATGAAAACAAAGAAAACCTTACTGATTATTACAACACTTGTATGTCTGCTGCCAATGCTCATTGCCGCATTCGTCTATCAGGACCTTCCGGCGCAGATCGCTACTCACTGGGGTGCAGACGGAACACCTAACGGCTACTCATCCAAAGCTTTTGCCTGCTTCGGATTACCGGCAATCATGGCTGGACTGAATATTTTCGTTAATATTCTTTTGGATAATGATCCAAAACGCAAAAATGTCAACAACCGTATTTTAATGGTTTCCAAATGGTGTATCCCGGTTGTTTCACTTGTTGCATCTACTCTGACGCTTGCTTTTGCACTTGGCTACAAAGTTTCCATTAGCCGGATCACACCTGCAATGGTCGGTGTGCTGCTGATTGCGCTTGGCAACTACCTTCCAAAATGCAAACAAAATTACACCGTGGGAATTAAACTTCCCTGGACACTCAACAGCGAAGAAAACTGGAATCGCACCCACCACTTGTCCGGATACTTGTTTATTCTGGCCGGAATTGTTATGACAATCACTGCATTTATTCCAAATGCCTCTTTTCTTACATTGCCATTTATCCTCATAGCGGCCATCATACCAATGATCTATTCCTTTGTATTGTTTAAAAAAGGGATTTAAACTGAAAAATGGCAGGAAATCCTAAATTCCCTGCCATTTTTCTATCCACTGTTCTTTTGTCATCAAATTTGTATGGCCAATCCTTGTCTCATTCATCAAAGGAACCGGCACATCATTACACGTATGATGGTAAACAAATGCAAGTTTTTCCTGCACCCGCTTTGATTTATAATTGCCATCATAATATCCACACCAGATTGCAGACATATTAAGAGTTTCAAAACCGTATCGTATCAGTTCCTTTGCCGCTTCAGGCATATATCCTCTTCCCCAAAATGGTTTCCCAAGCCAATATCCCAGCTCACATTCATCATCTCGATCTGTCATATCGGTATGTCCGTTTAATTTCAGTTCGATAGCTCCTATCGCGATGTTATTAGATTTTTCACAAATTGCATAACATTCTGCACTATTAAGAACATTTTGAATAACCCTCAGGCTTTCTTCTGTATTTTTATGGGGAGGCCATCCAGCAACCGGTCCTACCTCAGGATCCTTTGCGTATTCATATAGACTTTGTGCATCAGACACGTCCCAGGGACGTAATATCAGCCTTTCTGTATATAGTATCATATCACACACCTCCAAATTCATCTATTGTTGTCTGCTTCTTGCTTTCCCAACTTTTTTCTTTAAAATCAGCAATCCAAACACCAGGAAAACTGGGAAAATTGTAGCTGTAAGTAATCCTGTTTTCAGATTACCGCCTGCCATTTCAGAAAGACTTCCTACCATAGCAGGACTTACCATAGCGCCCAAATCTCCTGCTAAAGCCAGAAATGCGAACATTGCAGTACCGCCTCTTGGACACTTCTGCGAGGATATGCTGATAGATCCCGGCCACATAATACCAACTGCCAAACCACAAAAAGCACAGCCGGCAAGTCCGAGAATCGGCGACGTGGAGAGGGACGCCACCAAATAACATCCGGCACACATAATTCCACAGCCTAGCATCACCTTGATCAGATCAAGTTTTTCACTGAACTTTCCGTACAGCATACGGGATATCCCCATAAACATTGCAAACAAACACGGTCCTGCTAAATCACCGACTGTTTTAGATACACCGATAGCAGATTCGGTAAATGCAGACGCCCATTGCGCCATAGTTGCTTCTGATGCCCCCGAACAAACCATAAGTATTATCATCAACCAGAAAACCGGTGTTTTCAGCAGTTTGCGAATGCCCATACTCTTGCCGTCTTCAATCAATCGTTCGATCGGGCAGCGAATAAAGTTAAATGTGTTATAGAGCGGCACCAATGCCCAGATAAAAGTAAGTGTTTTCCAGTTTTCTACGCCAAATACAACAAAGAAGAGCGTAGAACCCAAAATAACTCCCATCGCTCCCCAGCAATAGAAGGAATGTAATAGACTCATCATTCCATCTTTATTCTCAAAAGGACAAGCTTCAACGATAGGACTTACCAAAACCTCAATAAGACCACTTCCTATAGCATAAAGTACTACTGAAATCAAAATTCCCATAAACGGTAAAGGAAGCATTTCCGGTAAAATTGCCATAAACACAAGACCTACTGATGACAATACCTGAGATGCAACCACGCACATACGGTAGCCTACTTTGTCGGCAAATTTAGTAGCCGCAAGATCAACGAGCAATTGCGTCAAATAAAAGACCAACGGAATCATGGCAATCTTTTCAAGAGTGATTCCGTAAGTGTTTTTGAATGTTAAAAATAATAGCGGCGCAAAGTTTGCAGATATAGCTTGTGTCACAAAACCAAGATAACAGGCTATAAGTGTTTTTTTGTAATTCTTTTCTTTTGTCATGATGATTCCCTTCATTTTTAAGCAATAATTTCTTAATTCTAATCATAACATCATGACACTTGTTAAAAAAGTCACAAAAGAACCAATATTAAGCACTATTTACCCATATCACTCTTTTGACTTGGAGCATATCCATATCTTTTTTTAAATTGACGGCTAAAATAATTTACCGAGTTAAAACCACAGGCATAGCTGATCTGTTGAAGTGTTTGTGTTTGTTCACGCAATAACTGACGAGCTATTTGAAGTCTATATTGAATCAGCATAGCCACCGGAGAACACCCCATATATGTCTGAAAACATCGCCCGGCTTCGCTGCGGCTAATATCTGCAGCTTTGGCAATGTCCTCAAGCGTTACCGGTTCAGCATAATTTTCATAGATATACGTCAGCATCTTTTGAAGACGAATTTGATTATTGATCTGTATCCGTGTTGCCTTCGCCTTCGAAAGTTCTGTGAAATTACTGGATATAAATTCAAATATACCGCTAATATTGCGCTGTACAGCCAATTCATAGCATGGGGCTTTCTCATTCATTTTCCTGTAAGTGTCTTTGATTAAACAGTTAATCTCGCTGTGGGAACGGTCGTGATGCCGAAATACAACAAACGGCAACGAATCGCATTGAATAATCGGACGTATGTATTTTTGATAAATAGTACTTGCTTCCGGAGCCAGAAGCGTTCCTGAAAATACAATATTAGGCATCGGATCTGCCACAGTACCGGATAATTGTTTTATCCCATGCAGCATATTTCCGTTAACAAATATACTATCGCCCGCTTCCAGTGTGATATGATATTCCCCAACTTGATAGTCCAATGTTCCGTATTCTGCCGTTGCAATCTCAAAATCAGGATGCCAATGTAAAGGCCCCGCCCAATCAGGTAAAGTAACAAGCTCATCATGAAAATAGGTAATCGGAAATTCTATAGCATTGTGCGGTATGTATTCTCTTAATTGATGATCAAGAATTATCGGCATATCTTTGACGCTCCCTTATAATTATTTACTCTCCAGGCATCCCGCTACATTTTATTATGTACAAATTGCGGGATTTTTTTGGGGGGATTGTTTCCACGCATCGCAGGAACTTTAAACATTTTTATTTAGATAGTATTCGCTCTGTACTCACGCCACATAGCAAGAGCCCGGGCTCCCGCATAAACGCTGGATTTCCGAGCTCCATTTTTTATTCCCACTCGATTGTCGCATTCGGTTTCGGACTCATATCATAGCAGACGCGATTTACATTCTTAACTTCTTTCATAATTCGGTCTGTAATCTTCAATAAAATATCCCAGTCAATTTTCTCGATTGTTGCTGTCATAGCATCCACTGTATTTACTGCACGGATAATAACCGGATACTCAAAGCTTCTTGCATTGTCACGCACACCAACTGATTTAAAGTCCGGAACAACTGTAAAATACTGCCATACAGTTTTATCCAAACCTGCTTTTGCAAACTCTTCACGAAGAATCGCATCTGATTCCCGCACTGCTTCAAGTCGATCCTTTGTAATTGCTCCAAGACATCTAACGCCAAGTCCCGGTCCCGGGAACGGCTGTCTATATACCATGTCAGCAGGAAGACCAAGCTCAATTCCACATGCACGAACTTCGTCTTTGAATAACTGTTTCAAAGGCTCTACCAGTGCAAACTGCAGGTCTTCCGGAAGACCGCCTACATTGTGGTGGGATTTTACCATCTTCGCTGTCTTTGTTCCGCTCTCTACAATATCCGGATAAATTGTTCCCTGCCCAAGGAAGTCAATGCCTTCTAACTTACGGGCTTCTTCTTCAAATACGCGGATAAATTCTGCTCCGATGATCTTACGTTTTTCTTCCGGATCTGCAACATTTTCCAGTTTTCCTAAAAAGCGCTCTGTTGCATCGACATAAACTAAATTTGCATCCATTTTATCGCGGAACTGTTCCACAACACTCTCAGATTCTCCCTTTCTCATCAGACCATGATTTACATGTACGCAAGTCAGCTGCTTGCCAATTGCCTTAATCAAAAGAGCTGCCACAACAGAACTATCTACACCGCCGGATAACGCTAAAAGAACTTTCTTATCTCCTACTTGCTGGCGAACCAGTTCGATCTGGTCTGCAATAAAATTCTTCATATTCCAGTTTGCTTCCGCATGGCATGTATCAAATACAAACTTCTTCAAAAGTTCCATCGTCTCTTCTTCACAGGTTGGGAATGCCTCTAACTTTTTCTCACAGAGCGCTTTCTCATGAGCTACTGCCATAACCGGATATCCTGCTTCATAAATCTCAGCGTTAACATCAATTTCCTCCCCATCAACGATATGGTTTGGACCGCCATAAATAATAATTCCTTTCACATTCGGCAGCTTTTTCAATTCTTCTGCTGTAATATCATGAGGATAAATCTCACTGTACACACCAAGCGCACGAATCTGGCGTGCCAATACTGTATTTTCTGTACTTCCTAAATCAAGGATAACAATCATGTCCTGTTTCATTTTTTAATTCCTTCCTGTTTATTATTTTTTATTCAGTTGCTTTTTACTATCTGTTCACTTAACAGACTGCAATACATTAATGCATCTTTTCTTCTACGACAGCGGAAGCCACCGTAAAATCTTTTGGATTTCCACATCCCAGAAATCCCAGCAATGGGTTCCGGCTGATTCACGATAAGTTATATCAAATCCCATTTTCTTGAACTGCTCTGCCGCCTTCTTCTGAGACGCATACAAAAAATCTTCTGTGCCACAGCACTCGTATAACTTCGGGAGTGGTCTGCCGGATTTCTTAAGCTCCTCTGCCAGCTTCAGCAAATCATTTTCAGAACCTTTCACTTGCGAAATCGGTCCAAAAATGCCTGTCCAAAAACCTTCATCAATAGAAGCATTAATATTTCTCTCCAACACATCTTGAACATCTAATGCAGCCGAAAGTCCTGCCGCATATCCAAATGTCTCCGGCTTAGTAAGCGCAAGCTTGAATGCTCCATAGCCTCCCATCGAATTTCCTGCAACAAACGTCTCCTCTCGCTTATCCGACATATTCGGGAAAAACTCCCTGCAAAGAGCCGGAAGCTCTTCCGCCATATACTGCCAGTATTTCTGCCCATAAGCCGTATCCGTATACCAACTCAAATCCGCATTCGGCATTACTACTGCAATTCCAAGACTGCTGACATAGCGATCAATCGATGTTCGCCGATTCCAACAAGTGTGATCATCCGACATCCCGTGAAGCAAATATAACGTCGGATATTTTCCTCCGTTCTTTGCCCCTGAAAGCCCAATTTGCTCTTTCGTCCGCTGTGGTAAGATCACGTCCAGATTCACACATTTGCCAAGAACATCTGAAAAACAATTCACATGCAATAAAGCCATCTTTTCGTCTCTCCTTCAATGTTTCATGAATCTTAAAACAATAATACTCCGGTATTTCTTCCGGAGTTACTTTCATATTTGTTATTATAATCGATTTGTCTAAAGATTTCTACGATAAAAATAAGAAATCCCAAAATTTTTCTGGCATTTTACATCATATCAGCAAAAATTTTGCCCATTTTGAAACTCCATAAAAATTTCTATAAAAAAATTTAAAATGAAATGCAACAAATTGGATAAAATAATACTCATAATATATATACTAAAATTCAAAAAATATAGGAGGTTCTTGTATATGAACAAAAAACATTTATGGAGTGCTATACTCGCAGCAACATTGCTTATGCTAACAGTTGGGTGCTCCACTGCCAACACTGCCAAAAAAGAAAATACCAAAGAGTCTAATGATACCGAAAAAGTAACCGGTATCTACCTCACTTATGGAGAAAATAATTCCAATTACATTTTTGCTGATCCTGAACAGAATACACTGTTTCTTGCTGAGATTCCGGAAGATAAACTGTATGATCAGGAAGGTAACAAAATTTCACGCTTTGATCTAGAGGCTGGTTCTACACTTGAATTATACGGAAAAGGTGCGATGACCATGAGTATTCCTCCTCAGTATAGTGGCGTATCTAAGGCTGTCATCGTCAAAGACGGCGACGCTGCCCTTGCTGAAAAATATCAGGCGCTTGTTGATGAACTCTATCCAGAAGCAGATCCTTCCGAGATCCCATATCTCACTATCGAAAATACCCAGTCTCTCGGATATGTTTCTACTTCCGTAGACCCATTTTCCTATCGCTGGACCGGAGGTAATAGCGCTGACGATACATCCAACCAGATTCTGGATCCTTCTCCGGATGCCGTACTGCCGGAAATCATCAACGATACCGAGGATAAACATTTGACATTGTTATTCTCTTCCCGCCCAGATACTCTTTCTGTAAAGAAACTCAGTTCTGACCTGTCTTCTTCTGAGGATATTCCTGTAGAAAGCAATGACCAGGGATTCATAATCACCGCAGCAGACTCATCAGACGATGTAATATATGAAGCGGAAGGTACTTGGGAATATGGAACCGTTGTTTATCGTTTTCTTGTCAAAGGCTCTGCCGCAAACTAATCATTAACTTTAAACACAATACTTTAAATATATTCTATTTAAAATGAGGCTGATGCAAAAACCTTTCCGGTTCAAATCATTTCTAATGATCTCGCATCAGCCCCATCTATATATTATCTATCCCAGCCAAACAATGTCTTTATAAATTACATTTGTTTTCTTACAATCTTATATTCATCATCCAGTTGGAAATAAGGACATTCCCGCACAGAATTTGTCATAAAACGCATCATTTCATCCTCATCCAAATTCACTTCACAAATATAATACTCATAATCTTCATCGTACACATAATTGCTGCAACACTCACAATTTGTCACGACTTTCTTAGTTCCTTTATTCATAAGCATCCCTCTGTTTCAAAACTTATTTAATGAAAAATCTCCGTATTTCTCCTGCAGAAAACACAGCAATCCTTCGCATCCATCCACAACATCTTTATAAGTCTCGTCAAAATTACCTGTGTACCACGGATCTGCAATATTTCCTTTGCGTGCTGTAAAATCAAGAAGTTTATACATCTTCTTATCTGGATCCGCGCCAAGCATTCTGTGCATATTGCGAATATTCGCTTCATCCATTCCTATGAGGTAATCATATACCTCATAGTCTTCTTTGGTTATCTGCCTTGCCCGGTGATCTCCACAATAAATCCCCTGTTCCTCCAGTTTTCTCCTTGTTCCGTAGTGAACCGGATTCCCAATTTCTTCGCGGCTGGTGGCAGCTGAATCAACATAAAATTTATCGTCAATATTTTTCCTTTTAATCATATCTTTAAAAACATACTCTGCCATAGTCGAACGGCAGATATTGCCGTGGCAAATAAATAGTACCTTTATTTTCTCCATTTTATCTCCTCATATCC
>CAUCYJ010000070.1:0-12100 GCA_958446945.1 uncultured Lachnospiraceae bacterium
CACTTAAGTCTTGCAGCAAAAGCACTTGGCTTTAATGTTGCAACACCGGTATTCGATGGTGCAAACGAAATTGATATTATGGATACACTTGATCTGGCAAATGACTATGTAAACCTTGAATGGGATGAATTCAAGAACAAACATGGCGAAGAATTATTGCCGGAGGTACTTGATTATCTGTATGAGAACAGAGAACACAGAAAACTGTGGAAAGGCGTACCGCTGTCACGCGATGGTAAAGTTCGTTTAAGAGACGGACGTACCGGAGAATATTTTGACAGCCCGGTAACAATTGGACACATGCACTACCTGAAGCTTCATCACCTGGTAGATGATAAGATCCATGCACGTTCTACAGGTCCTTACTCATTAGTTACACAGCAGCCGCTCGGTGGTAAAGCACAGTTCGGTGGACAGCGTTTCGGTGAGATGGAGGTTTGGGCACTTGAAGCTTATGGTGCATCTTACACATTACAGGAGATCCTGACTGTAAAATCTGACGATGTTGTCGGACGTGTGAAGACTTATGAGGCGATCATCAAAGGCGATAATATCCCTGAACCGGGTATTCCGGAATCCTTCAAGGTATTGCTGAAAGAGCTTCAGTCTCTCGGACTGGATGTTCGTGTTCTCAGAGAGGACAATACAGAAGTCGAGATCATGGAGGCGTCAGATTACGGCGAAACAGATCTGCGTTCAATCATTGAGGGAGATAAAGGCTTCCGCAAAGAAGAGCAGTACGGAGAACACGGATTCAGTCAGCAGGAATTCGATGGAGAAGAGCTTGTTGATGTAGAAGAAGATTTCCCGGAAAATTTTGACGAAGCTGATGATTTTGATGATATTCTCGACGAAGAATAGAAGGGAGTGCCAATATGACAGCAACAAATAATGAAACATATCAGCCAATGACATTTGATGCGATCAAAATCGGACTGGCATCACCTGAGAAGATTCTGGAATGGTCAAGAGGTGAGGTTACAAAACCTGAGACGATCAACTACAGAACACTGAAGCCAGAGCGTGACGGTCTGTTCTGCGAAAGAATTTTCGGGCCGAACAAAGACTGGGAATGTCACTGTGGTAAATATAAAAAAATCCGCTACAAAGGCGTTGTCTGCGACCGTTGTGGCGTTGAGGTAACAAAAGCAAGTGTACGTCGTGAGCGCATGGGCCATATCGCCCTTGCCGCTCCGGTGTCACACATCTGGTATTTCAAGGGAATCCCAAGCCGTATGGGACTGATTCTTGATCTGTCTCCAAGAACACTTGAAAAAGTTCTCTACTTTGCTTCTTATATTGTACTTGATAAGGGAGAAACAAGCCTTCAGTACAAACAGGTATTATCTGAACAGGAGTACCAGGAGGCAAGAGAGACATGGGGAAGCGCTTTCCGTGTCGGAATGGGTGCGGAGGCTATTCAGGAACTCTTACAGGCAATCGACCTTGAAAAAGAATATGAAGAATTACAGGCAGGACTAAAAGGCGCTACCGGACAGAAACGTGCAAGAATCGTAAAACGTCTGGAAGTAGTTGAGGCGTTCCGTGAATCAGGCAATAAGCCGGAATGGATGATCATGAATGTGATTCCGGTTATTCCGCCGGATCTTCGTCCAATGGTTCAGTTAGACGGAGGACGTTTCGCAACATCTGACCTGAATGATTTATATAGAAGAATCATCAACCGTAACAACCGTCTGAGAAGACTTCTTGAACTCGGCGCTCCGGATATTATTGTCCGCAACGAGAAGAGAATGCTTCAGGAGGCTGTTGATGCGCTGATCGATAATGGCCGTCGCGGCCGTCCGGTAACAGGACCTGGAAACAGAGCTTTGAAATCACTTTCTGATATGCTGAAAGGTAAATCAGGACGTTTCCGTCAGAACCTTCTCGGTAAACGTGTTGACTATTCAGGACGTTCTGTTATCGTTGTAGGACCGGAACTGAAGATTTATCAGTGTGGTCTGCCGAAAGAAATGGCAATTGAGCTGTTTAAGCCGTTTGTTATGAAAGAACTTGTGGCAAATGGTACAGCACATAATATTAAGAATGCAAAGAAAATGGTAGAGCGTCTGCAGCCGGAAGTTTGGGATGTCTTAGAAGACGTTATTAAAGAACATCCGGTTATGTTAAACCGTGCTCCTACACTGCACAGACTTGGTATTCAGGCATTTGAGCCAATCCTTGTAGAAGGTAAGGCAATCAAACTGCATCCACTTGTTTGTACAGCGTTCAACGCCGACTTCGATGGTGACCAGATGGCGGTTCATCTTCCGTTGTCTGTAGAAGCACAGGCAGAGTGCCGTTTCCTTCTGCTCTCTCCGAACAACCTTTTGAAACCTTCTGATGGTGGTCCGGTAGCCGTTCCTTCACAGGATATGGTACTTGGTATTTACTATCTGACACAGGAAAGACCTGGTGCAGAAGGTGAGGGCAAGTTCTTCAAGAGCGTAAATGAAGCAATTCTTGCTTATGAAAACGGTATCATTAAACTGCATTCCAAGATTAAAGTTCGTATGACAAAGACACTTCCGGACGGAGAGACAAAGACAGGAACAATTGAGTCTACACTGGGACGTCTTCTGTTCAATGAGATCATTCCGCAGGATCTTGGATTTGTTGACAGAACAATCGAAGGCAACGAGCTTCTTCCGGAAATTGATTTCCTTGTTGGTAAGAAACAGTTGAAGAAGATTCTTGAGAAAGTTATCAATACACATGGTGCAACAGCAACTGCAGAAGTATTGGATAATGTAAAGGCGATTGGATACAAATATTCTACGAGAGCTGCTATGACGGTATCTATTTCTGATATGACAGTGCCGCCGCAGAAACCGCAGATGATCCAGGAAGCACAGGATACTGTAGACCGTATCACAAAGAACTTCAAACGTGGTCTTATTACAGAAGAAGAACGTTACAAAGAAGTTGTTGAGACATGGAAGGCAACTGACGAGGCGCTGACAGAAGCCCTGCTCTCCGGTCTTGATAAATACAATAATATTTACATGATGGCTGACTCTGGAGCCCGTGGTTCTGACAAACAGATCAAACAGCTTGCAGGTATGCGTGGTTTGATGGCTGATACAACAGGACGTACGATCGAGCTTCCTATCAAGTCTAACTTCCGTGAAGGACTTGACGTATTGGAGTACTTCATGTCTGCCCACGGTGCTCGTAAAGGTCTTTCCGATACAGCGCTTCGTACAGCCGACTCCGGTTATCTGACAAGACGTCTTGTTGATGTATCTCAGGAATTGATCGTGCGTGAAATCGACTGTGCAGGAGAAGGCGAAGAGATTCCGGGAATGTATGTACATGCATTTATGGATGGAAATGAAGAGATCGAAAGCCTTCAGGAACGTATTACAGGACGTTATTCCTGCGAGACAATTAAAGATAAAGATGGCAATGTCATTGTAAAAGCAAACCATATGATCACACCAAAACGTGCAGAAGCCGTTATGAAATATGGTGTAGATGAGAATGGCGAACATTTAACAAAAGTAAAGATCCGTACAATTTTAAGCTGTAAGAGCCGTGTCGGAATCTGTGCAAAATGTTACGGCGCTAACATGGCAACAGGTGAGCCGGTACAGGTAGGTGAGGCTGTCGGAATTATCGCGGCACAGTCTATCGGTGAACCGGGTACACAGCTGACTATGCGTACATTCCATACAGGTGGTGTAGCCGGTGATGATATCACACAGGGTCTTCCTCGTGTCGAAGAGCTTTTCGAGGCAAGAAAGCCGAAAGGTCTTGCAATCATCACAGAATTTGGCGGCGTAGCTACAATTAATGATACAAAGAAGAAACGTGAGATTATCGTTGAAAATAGAGAAACAGGCGAGACAAAGGCATATCTGATCCCATACGGTTCCCGTATTAAGATTCAGGACGGCGCTGTTCTGGAAGCCGGTGATGAACTGACAGAAGGTAGTGTAAACCCACATGATATTTTAAGAATCAAAGGTTTAAGAGCAGCTCAGGATTACATGATCCAGGAAGTTCAGAGAGTATACCGTCTCCAGGGTGTAGAAATCAATGATAAGCATATCGAAGTCATTGTGCGTCAGATGCTGAAGAAGATCCGTATCGAAGAAAACGGAGATTCTGAATTCCTTCCGGGAACAATGGTTGATATTCTTGATTTTGAAGCAACGAACAAAGAGCTGGTTGCAGATGGAAAAGAACCGGCAACAGGTGAACAGGTAATGCTTGGTATCACAAAAGCTTCTTTGGCAACAAATTCATTCTTATCAGCTGCTTCCTTCCAGGAGACAACAAAAGTTCTGACAGAAGCTGCTATCAAAGGAAAAGTCGATCCGCTGATCGGTCTGAAAGAAAACGTTCTGATCGGTAAGTTGATCCCAGCTGGAACAGGTATGAGAAAATACCGTGACGTTAAACTTGATACAGGCATGGAAGAAGAAATGGAAGAAGAAGTAGAAGCTTTCGAAGAAACTGAGGAAGCTGTAGCCGAAACAGTGGAATTTGCAGATGAACTGGTATCAGAGGAAACAGCAGAAGAAGCAAGTGTTTCAGAGAATGAAGAATTATAAGATCACGGATAATGGTGATTGATTAATTGAATTAAGTAAATAAATGATGGGTGCAGTCCGAAAGGGCTGTGCCCATTTTGCATATAATTTCTAGAAAATTTCATGCAGTTTGTCTCGGGGAAATCCATGTACTTTTCCACCTCTATGTGATAAACTTGACAGTAGCGAAGTAAAGTTTTAGCAGATAATTCTAATAAAAGACGGTCACTATGAAGATTATTTGTCCATATTATATTGCATTAAAGAAAATGACTGGGAGGAAAGAGACATGGAAGAAAAGCAAGTAGAAATGAAGAAGCAGGAAGAGATAGGAAGACTTGCATTTAATGTAATGCAGAAACTCAGTTTCGTGCGGGAAAGCTGTACACCGGCAGAATTAGAAGCAGTTCAGTTAATCTGCAGTGAAATCCGTAAAATAGGAATTGTACCGGAAGTGGAAGAATTTATGATGGATCATGCGGTGATTCATCAGGCATCACTTAAGTTTGGTGGTAAAACTTATGAGGCAGGAGGATATATGCTGTCCGGTTCCACACCGGAATCTGGGATCTGGGCGCCGTTTCACTATGCTCAGGATGCAGAAGAAGCAGATTTGATAGATGCGAAAGGAAAGATTGTTCTTCTAAACCGCAGACTGACACCGGAAGTATATGAAAGGTTGATTCGGGCAGAAGTAAAAGGTTTCATTACATTTACCGGGACAATTATAGATGACCGCAGCAAAACAGATCTTCCGGACTGTGAACTCTACGATTGGGCGAGAAAATTCGGAGTCATTCCGGGAATCAATCTCCGGGCAGAAGATGCACTTGCACTTGTGAAAGAAAATCCGAAAGAAGTTGTGCTGAAGCTTACACAGGAAGAAGGACAGTGGCCGGCTCATAATATTATTGCAGAAGTGCCTGGAACAGAGAAAAACGGAGAAACAATCGTGCTTGGCGGACATTATGATTCGGCACAGTTTAGTCCGGGAGTGTACGACAATGGAGCCGGTTCTGCAATCTTGATCGAACTTTTGAAATATTTTAAGAAACATCCGGCAAAACGCAATCTGAAATTTATCTGGTTTTCAGCAGAAGAGCGAGGACTCGTG
The DNA here is from genome assembly GCA_958446945.1 of uncultured Lachnospiraceae bacterium. Classification (GTDB taxonomy): domain Bacteria; phylum Bacillota; class Clostridia; order Lachnospirales; family Lachnospiraceae; genus UBA9414. The sequence continues at coordinate 5,656 of CAUCYJ010000070.1, forward strand.
GGAAGCAAGGCGTTTGTGAAAGCCCATGAAGAGGAGCTGAAACAGATTCGTTTTATGATCAACGTAGATCTGGCAGCGCCACTGCTTGGAGCAGATAAGGCGTGCGTTATGGCAGATCAGAGTCTCTGCCATATGATTGATTACCTTGCAAAGGAAGTGGGATTTCCAATCACAGTAAAACAGTCTATTTACTCAAGTGATTCGATTCCATTTACAGATGCCGGGATTCCGGCGGTAAATTTCTTCCGCGTAGGAATCGAGGGAGGAGTTAAGATCCATCACCGGAATGATGATCTGAATCAGGTGGGATTTGATAATCTTTCCCGTACAACTGCATTTATTCTGCTGTTCTGTCAGCGGATGTTAAATACAGTAGTATTTCCGGTACCAGAGAAGATTCCGGAGAAAATCGTCGAAGATATTGACGTTTATTTAAAACGAAAGACAAAAGAGGAAGTATAATGAAATCATTAGTAATTGCGGAGAAACCATCTGTCGGCCGGGATATTGCCCGGGTACTTGGATGTAAAAAGCAGATTCAAGGAGCAATTGAAGGAGAGAAATATATTGTCACATGGGGGCTTGGGCATCTTGTGACGCTAGCAGATCCGGAGGAATATGAAGCAGGCTGGAAAGAATGGAAGATGGATTATCTTCCGATGATGCCAAAAGAATGGAAATTAATAGTGATTCGTCAGACAGGGAAGCAATACCAGCTTGTGAAGGCACAGCTTTTTCGAAAAGATGTGTCCCAGATCATTATTGCGACAGATGCAGGACGGGAAGGAGAGCTTGTGGCGCGGTGGATTCTTGAGAAAGCCCATGTGTCAAAGCCAATCCGGCGATTATGGATTTCTTCTGTAACAGACAAAGCAATCCGGGACGGATTTGCTAATTTGAAAGATGGAAAAGATTACGAGAATCTTTATCATGCTGCATCTGCCCGAGCAAAAGCTGACTGGCTCGTTGGAATGAATGGTACGAGAGCGCTGACTTGTAAATATAATGCCCAACTTTCTTGCGGACGTGTACAGACACCGACACTTGCCATGATTGCAAAGAGAGAAGAGGAAATCAGAAATTTCAAACCGCAGAGTTATTATGGTATGAGGGCAGTATCAAAAGGAATTACCTTCCAGTGGCAGAATGAGCGATCGGGAAGTGGACGTACGTTTGATAAAATACGAGTAGAACAGATGAAGAAAAAACTGGAGGGAGAAAGTCTTGTCATAACAAGAGTGGAGCGGACATCTAAAAAGACGTATGCGCCGGGACTTTATGACTTGACAGAACTTCAAAGAGATGCTAATAAGCGTTTTGGATTTTCAGCAAAGGAAACACTGAATCTTATGCAGAGGTTGTATGAGAACCATAAAGTGCTGACTTATCCGAGAACAGATTCCAGATATTTAAGTTCCGATGTTGTCGGAACGCTGAAAGAACGTTTAAAAGCATGCAGTGTAGGACCGTACCGGAAAGTGGCGGGACCGTTAATCAGCAGGGAGATCCGGGCAGACAAACGTTTCGTGAATGATGCTAAAGTAAGTGATCACCATGCAATTATACCGACAGAACAGTTTGTACAGTTGGAACATATGACGAGTGATGAGAGAAAAATCTATGATCTTGTCGTAAGGAGATTTGCGGCAGTACTTTTGCCGGCAGCAGAATATGAACAAACTGTACTTAAGGCAGAAGGAGCTGGTGAAACATTTGTGGCAAAGGGAAAAGTCATGAAGAAGTCGGGCTGGCTGGCTGCTTATGAAGAGGAATGGGAACAGGAAGAGGAAATAGATGATCTGAGAGATCAAATATTTCCGAATGTGGAATTAGGAGCTCAGATATCGGTACTGCGCTATGAAATGACAGAAGGAAAGACAAAACCGCCAGCACCATTTAATGAGGCAACTCTTCTTTCCGCGATGGAAAATCCAGTAAAATATATGACAACGAAAGATGCGGCAGCAGCAAAGGCATTGGGAGAAACCGGTGGACTTGGAACGGTAGCAACTCGTGCGGATATTATTGAGAAGCTGTTTAACAGTTTCCTGATGGAGAAGCGGGGAAAAGATATTTTTATTACATCGAAGGCAAAACAGTTACTGGAACTCGTACCGGAGGGATTAAAACAGCCGGAGCTAACTGCAGACTGGGAGATGAAACTTTCTAAGATCGCGAAAGGTCAGATGAAAGCAAGTACATTTATGCGGGAAATTGATGCGTATACGCAGGAAATCGTAGAAGAGATCAAGCTGGGGAAAGGTACATTCCGTCATGATAATGTAACGAATAAGAAATGTCCGCAGTGTGGAAAACCGATGTTGGCGGTAAATGGAAAAAACAGCAGGATGTTAGTCTGTCAGGATAGAGAGTGCGGTTATCGGGAGACTGTGGCCCGCACGACAAATGCAAGATGTCCGAAATGCCATAAACGAATGGAACTTTATGGAAAAGGTGATTCCCAGACATTTATTTGTGCATGTGGCTATAAGGAAAAACTGTCTGCATTCGAGGTGAGACGTGCGAAGGAAGGAAAAGGCGTCAGCAAGAGGGACGTACAGAAATATCTAAACCAACAGAAAAAAGAGGCGGCGGAGCCGATTAATACTGCATTTGCAGCGGCGCTTGCGAATTTAAATCTGCCGGAGAAATAAAAACACATAATACGGAGGCATAAAGAAATGAACCACAGATTTGAAGTAAAAGATAAATTGTATCTGGATGGAGAACCTTTTCAGATTATTTCAGGAGCAATTCATTATTATCGAATTGTGCCGGAATATTGGCGCGATCGCCTGGAAAAATTAAAAGCGATGGGCTGTAATACTGTGGAAACGTATGTGGCCTGGAATGTACATGAACCAAGAGAAAACGAATTCTGCTTTGAAGGAATGGCAGATCTTGGAAGGTTTATCAGGACAGCCGGAGAGCTGGGGCTGTGGGTGATTGTGAGACCGTCACCGTATATTTGTGCGGAGTGGGAGTTTGGAGGATTCCCATCCTGGCTTTTGACAAAGCCGGGAATTCGTCTGCGCACAGACAACCCGGCCTACATGGATTGCGTTGCAAGCTATTATAAAGAACTGTTCAAAATACTGACACCGCTTCAATGCACAAAGGGTGGTCCGATTATTCTTATGCAGATTGAAAATGAATATGGCTCCTACGGAACAGATAAAGAATATCTGAAGCATCTGGCATCTCTTATGCGGGAAAACGGTGCAGAAGTACCATTTTTTACTGCGGATGGACCGCGAAAAGAGATGATGGATAAGGGAACGATGGAAGGTGTATGGGCAACAGCTAATTTTGGCTCGAATACAAAAGACAGATTTCAGTTTCTGAAAGAATATATCGGTGATCAGCCGCTTATGTGTATGGAATTTTGGGCAGGATGGTTCGATCACTGGGGCGGAGAAAAACATATGACATCAGATCTGGAGCAGAATGTGAAAGATCTTGATGAGATGCTGCAGCAGGGAAATGTTAATTTCTATATGTTCCACGGAGGCACAAATTTTGGATTTATGAATGGTTCTAATTATGCCTCATGTCTGACACCGGATACGACATCTTACGATTATGATGCGGCACTGTCAGAAGATGGACGCATGACAGAGAAATATTTCCGTTTCCGTGATGTGATCAGTAAATATACAGAGATTCCGGAAGTGGAATTTACAACAAAGATTAAGCGAAAAGCTTATGGTGAAGTCCGGGCGGATAAGAAAGTGAGTCTCTTTTCTGTTCTTGACGAGCTTTCAACACCGATACATAGTCAGTGGACACAGTCCATGGAAGAAGTGGGACAAGATTATGGATTTATTCTCTACCGAACAAAACTTGGCAGACAGAAAGACTTCAGTGAATTCAAAATCATGGGCGGAGGTGACCGGGCAAATATCTTTGCAGATGAGACACAGGTGGAAATCCGTTATGACAGGGAACTGGAAAAAAATGGAGAACTTCATCTGGAGCGGGAAGGCGCACAATTTGATATTTTGATGGAGAATCTTGGACGTGTTAATTATGGCCCTCAGATTGAGAATCAGAAAAAAGGAATCACGAAAGGCGTCTGGTTTAACTGGGCATTCCAGAATGGATGGGATATTTATCCGCTTCCTCTTAATAATATCGAGCAAGTGGATTTCTCAAAGGAATATAAAGAAGGTCCGGCCTTTTATCATTTTGAATTAATAGTTGATGAGACGGCGGATACGTTCCTTGAGCTTCCGGGATTTGGTCATGGATGTGTATTTATCAATGGGAAAAATCTTGGACGTTTCTGGGAGATCGGACCACAGAAACGGCTGTACATTCCGGCGCCGCTTCTTCGAGAAGGAAAGAATGACATCGTTGTATTCGAGACAGACGGGAAAGCCGGTGACGGTATCCGGTTTGAGGAAGAACCGTTGCTGTAATGCTTTCTGGAACTGAGATAATGGAAGATGGATAAAAGGAACTATTTATAAAATAAAAAGGAAGCCTTTGGCAGAACCATATAAGATTCTGCCAAAGGCTTCTTATTCGTATTCTTCTAAAAGTTCTTCAAGAACTTCTTCCACGGTGGCGGTAGTAGCTGTGGCAAAACGGTCAACGCCGGGAGCACAGGTCTTCATGGCATAGCTTGAGCCGGCAGTAAGAAGCATTTCCACATCGTTATATTCATCTCCGAATGCCATACATTCCCGTTTCTTCACGTGAAGCTGATCCATTAGGCTCTGTAATGCCAGGCCTTTGTTGGCGTTTGGTGCGATGAAATCAAACCAGAGATTACCGGAGGTAACTACATTAATCCGCTCTTTGAAGAGTTCACGAAAATGACTGTCATAGCGGGAACTGCCCTGAAAGTCACAGACAGCGATCTTTAGAAATGGATCTGTGACAGAAGAGAAGTCATCCACCGGAGTGATGTCGTATTTTACTTCTTCGCGCAGATAGCGGAGAAATTCTGGGTTTTTATGTTCCACATAAGTAGTTGTCTCGCAGGCGAGAGCAATTTCCAATTCAGGTATTTTTTTAATTTCTTTAATAATTTCAAGACCAAGAGCATGACCGATCTCGCCTTGATAGAAAACCTTTCCTTCATGGGTACAAAGGGAACCGTTTTCTGCAATGTAAGAAATCTCATTCTGAATCGGACCAAACAGGCGGCGAAGGTTCTGATATTGGCGTCCACTGGCAGCAACGAAATGAATGCCGCAGTCTTTCAGGCGCAAGATTAGATCGGTAAATCCTTCCGGGAGTTCCTGAGCTCCGTTTCTCAGAACAGTGCCATCCATATCACTGGCAATTAATTTTATCATGTTTGCGTATCCTCCATTCCATATTCCATAGTTTTATATGAGCAAGACCGGATGAAAATAGTATCAGCGGATATGCTGTGCAAGATTTTCATCATCAAAATCAAAGACGCATCGTTCAAATGCATTGATGACATGGGTTTCTTCAAATTTGTCATAGCGCATATGTTGACGGCTGTAGCTTAAATGAACATGTCCGTGCAGAAAGAAGCGCGGCTTGTATTTCTGCATCAGTTTATTAAAAACCTTGAATCCCTGATGCGGAAGATCACGACCGTCATTGAGCTGGTATGCCGGGGCGTGAGTGAGAAGAAGATCAAAGCCACGGCGGCGTTTGATTTTCCACCAAAGTTTTCGCACCCGTGCAGCCATTTCGCGATCTGTATACTGATAGTCTCCGGGACAATAGCGCATAGAACCGCCAAGTCCGAGGATTCTAACTCCGTTATGTACATAAATATCATCATCTATGCAGATACAGCCTTCCGGCGGAACCGTGTCGTAGATGGAATCATGGTTTCCGTGGACGTATAGAACAGGCGCATGAGTAAATGTGGCGAGAAATGATAAGTAGCGCGGATCAAGATCCCCGGCTGAAAGTATCAGGTCGATTCCCTCCAGTTTGCTCTTATCGAAGAAATCCCAGAGATACCTGGATTCTTCGTCTGCAATAGCTAGTATTTTCATTTGTTGTGTTACTCCTTTGATGTTGTAGTGCCGATGCCCTGAGATAAGATTACAGGTTTGGCCTGATCGACTAGCTCATCCGGTTTTGGGATATGCCCAACGACATTTTCTGCCAGCCAGTCCATTGTAATGATCTCCTCAGGAGAGAGAACAGCAGACTCATCCTTTTGTACAATTCCGGTCTGGGAGTATAGTATACCGCGGAACGGTGTGAATTCTCCTTTGCAGATTGTCTCCTTGAGAAGTTCAACAAGGCGGTTTGTGCCAAGCGGAAGATGCTGTGAACAGATAATCTCAATCACATCCGAAGACATTCCCCACCAATAATTTACTGCTCCGGTAGCTGTTTTGCTTTCGTCATTTTTCCAGGAGCCGTTTAAAATGGTATCGATCATTTTCTCATAAAATTTTCCCCAATGCCATACCGGAATTGCCAGATTGGTAATGTGTTCCTC
>CAUCYJ010000071.1:0-11971 GCA_958446945.1 uncultured Lachnospiraceae bacterium
TAGAAATCAGGCCTCCCACTGCTCCGATCGCCGCATACATTCCAACAGGCGCGCCCACTTGCGCAAAATGATTTACGGCCAATGCATAGAGCGCTCCGATCAGCGCTGCCCCTGCTACACCTCCGACTGCGCCCTCAATGGATTTCTTCGGACTTAATTTTGGTGCCATTTTATGCTTTCCAATCAACACACCGACGCAATAAGCACATGTGTCACATCCCCAGGAACAGATAAATACAAGCCATACGAGAAATGCTCCCTGAGGCAGTTCCCTCGCCTGATATACATAAGACAGCATCATTGCCACATAAAATAATCCAAAAAATGTCATCATAACCTGATCCGCATGGTATTTTGGATAAGAAAATACATATACCGCCATGAGGAGAATCAAAAATCCAATGCTCATGCAAATAATCCATTCATTATATCCAAACCAGAGCAGTCCGTAATAAAGAATCGCTCCTACATATCCTACGCATCCGAGCAGTTTATTATGCACATCCAAGATTTTATAAAGCTCAGACATTCCAATTAAACTGATGATCAAAAGTGTCGCAAATAAAATACCTCCCCCACTGATCACGGTCACAAGTGCAATAATCATCAGAAGAATCCCGCTCAGTAGTCTTGTCTTAAACATGTTATTCCTCCTTCACGCCTCCAAAGCGTCTATCTCTGCTATTATATTGTTCGATAGCCTTTGTCAATTCTTCTTTCGTAAAATCCGGCCATGGAACATCTGTAAAATAAAACTCTGTATAAGCCAACTGCCATAATAAATAATTCGACAATCGAAGTTCTCCGCTTGTACGGATAAGCAAATCCGGATCCGGAATATCATGTGTATCAAGATAACTTTCGAATATCTTTTCACTAATCGCTTCCGGTGCAAGCGTTCCTGCTTCCACATCATTTGCCATAGCGCGCATAGCACGGATCATTTCATCCCTGCTTCCATAATTGATCGCAATTTGAAAATTTAATCCGTCATTATGTTCAGAAGCCTTCTCCAGTTCTAGTATTCTCTTTCTGATATCTTCATCCAGACGGCTGATATCTCCAATAACTCTGACTTTCATACGATTTTTTTCAGCTGTCTTCAAACATGTTTTCATATAATTTCTCAAAAGCTTCATCAGCGCATCTACTTCATCCTTTGGACGATTCCAGTTCTCTGTAGAAAATGCGTACACTGTCAAATATTTGATTCCCATTTTATACGCATCTTCACAAATTCTCTCTACATTCTTACTTCCCTGTACATGCCCGTAATTGCGCGGCATTCCCCGCTTTTTTGCCCAACGTCCATTCCCATCAAGAATGATCGCAACATGCTGTGGTATCTTCATACCCTTCCTCCTCTACTTAGGATATATAAAATAACCTTTTTCGTTGCTGCATCATGTAAATCAAGAAGGATAAGCAAGAAGCGTCACCGCCTCCGCTTATCCCTGCCTCAGTTCACACTAGACTGTCATAACTTCTTTTGTCTTTACCTCTACAGCCTTATCAACTTCTTTAATATACTTGTCTGTCAGTTTCTGAAGTTCTTCTTCCAAACCTTTGATCTCATCTTCAGAAACTTCACTTCCTTTTAATTTCTTAAATGCATCATTTCCATCGCGACGGATATTACGAACTGCAACTTTAGCAGCCTCTCCCTTCTTTTTAACATCCTTCGCAAGTTCTTTACGACGTTCTTCTGTCAATTCCGGGAAAATCAAGCGAATACATGTTCCATCATTCGTCGGATTAATTCCAAGGTCAGACACCTGAATTGCCTTTTCAATTTCACGGATCATACTCTTCTCCCACGGCTGAATCTGAATCATACGTGGTTCCGGAACGGATATATTGGCCACTTGCTGGATTGGTGTCGGGCTTCCATAATAATCTACAACAATTCTGTCTAATACATGTGGATTCGCACGTCCTGCGCGAATTGTAGCCAGTTCTCCTTCTAAACTGTGAATTGATTTCTGCATCTTTTCATCGTATACTTTTACTCTTTCATTCATGTCTTATTCCTCCGGTTTTATTATTTTACACAGTTACTTTCGTACCTGTAAAACTTCCTTTCATAGTCTCTACGATACTGTTCTCTTCGTTCAGTCCAAATACAAGCATCGGCATATGATTCTCTTTACACAAAATAGAAGCAGTCATATCCACCGCTGCAAGTCCCTGTGCAATCACATCATCAATTGAAATTTCATCATATTTTTTTGCTTTTGGATTGAGCTTTGGATCACTGTCATAAATACCGTCGATTGCCTTAGCAAGCAGCATTGCATCTGCCTCAATCTCTATCGCATGGAGCACTGCGCCTGTATCTGTAGAAAAATACGGATGTCCTGTTCCTCCCGCAAAGAAAATTACCTTTCCTGCTTCCAAAGCTGCAATTGCTGCATCTTTTGAAAACAATGTTGTAAATGCACCGCAGACAAACGGTGTAAAGATCTCTGTCTGCATTCCTACATGACGGAAAATCTCAGATACATACAGACAGTTCATAACAGTTGCAAGCATTCCGATCTGGTCTGCTTTCACTCGGTCAATTGTCTCACTTGTTCTTCCTCTCCAGAAGTTACCTCCGCCTGTAACAATTGCAACCTGAATTCCACTGTCCACAAGCTCTTTTACCTGATTCGCTACTCCAATACAAGTAGCTTCATCAAATCCTGTTTTTTTATCCCCTGCAAGCGCTTCTCCGCTTAACTTTAACAATACTCTTTTCATAAGTAATAGCTCCTTATCTTAAGATTTTCATTATCCGTTTGGCAAAAGTATACCATACCTTATCTTAAAATGGAACAGCAAAATTAACCTCTCTCCCCTTCTGAGTGCAATTTTTCCCGACAAAGCTGTTCCAAATAATCGTGTACTTCCGCCTCATTTTTTTCATTTGTCAAAATCACAATCATATCACTTGCCTTTAAAAGTGTATCACCATGCGGAAGAAGTTCCCGCTCTCCTCTTTTCACTGCCACAAGAAGACAATGTTTCGGCCACGTAATCTCCCGGATTCTTCGATTCTCCAATTCGGAACCAAGCATAATAACCTGCTCCTGAAGTATCTTTCCCCGCTCATCCTCTTCCGGCTCTACACCGCGTTTTTGCAGAAGACGTTCTAGAAGGCTCTCATAGATTGGAGCAGATTTCAGAAGTGATGCCGTCACATAAGCAATGATCGATATAATAGAAAGAGACAATAACTGGCTTAAACTTCCGGTCATTTCAAAAATCAATATAATTCCAGTCAGAGGTGCCCGCACAATGGCTGTAAAATATCCCGCCATCGAAAGCAACACAAAATTATTCACATAGTCAAGATCCATTCCAAAGAAAGAGACGCCCGTCATACCGAAAATTCCTCCGATCAGTGAGCCAAGCACAAGCAGCGGAAAGAAGATTCCTCCAGGAGCCCCGGAACCAAAACTTAATCCTGCAAAAAGAAATTTCAACAGAAACAAAAACAGCAAAGCTCCAAGCGTATATTGGTGGCTCGTCAGCCCTATAATCAGATTGTGACCACTTCCAAGCAATTCCGGCATCGTAAATGCCAAAATCCAAGCTGCCGCCAACGGAATCAGCAACTTTCCCCACACCGGAATCTTTTTCAGCTTCTGGTACAGCTTTTGCATCATCAAGGTAAACCAATTATAGAAAACTCCCATAGCGCCCAAAATCATACCAAGCGGAATTAATAACCAATAGTAACTGTGCGGCAGTACATTTCCAATATCAAATTGAAATACCGGTTCAATTCCAATGACACTTCCGGCAATCAGATCAGCCGTCAGAGACGATGCCATTGCTGAAACAAGTACTGCCGCCGAAAAATTCTTATGTACTTCTTCTAACGAAAACATAACTCCTGCCAACGGAGCATGAAACGCAGCAGAAAGTCCTGCACTGGCTCCACATGTCATCAAAAATTTTTCTTCTGTTCTACCGCATTGCAGCACCCGTGCAATTCCCTTTCCGCTCATGGCACCAAGCTGAATAGACGGACCCTCCCGACCAAGAGATAATCCGCCGAGCAGTGAAAGAAATCCTCCCAAGAACTTAGCCGGAATTACTTTCCACCACGTCTGCTCCAACTTTCCTGCCATCTCTCCTTCCAACTGAGGAATCCCGCTCCCCGAAATCATTGGTTCATAAGTAACTAGCTTACCAATAATCACTGCCATTGCCGTAAGGCAGAGAAACCATAGCCCCATTCTCAAACCATTGCCTTCTGCCCATCCAATCACTTCATTCAGCCAAGCTGAAGCATACGTCAATGCAATCCGGTAAGCCAGAACAATCAAACCACCAACGATTCCTACAATAACACCTCTTCCGATCAGACGCACTTGAAATGCTTCTGAATCTTTCATGACTTCCGATGTATCCTGTTTCATTTTCTCATTTCCTTCCTGTATTTCTGCTTTATCTACCCATATGCTGCCGTCAGAAAAGTATATACGCAATTCCAATCCCTGCACTAAGAAACGGCCCCAAGATAATTTGGTCTTTAAGTCTGAGATATTGAAAAAGAACACCCGCAGCTCCGTAACATCCTGCTGCAGTTACTCCGATCACCAACCCGGTCAGACTACCTTTCGGACCAAGTCCAACACCCGCAGCTGCCATCAACTTTATATCGCCTCCACCAAAAGCTCCCGGAACAACAAGAGTAATAAGAAACATCGGCACACTCACTGTTGCCGCTCCCAATAACCCCAAACAGATATTCCATATACATTCTGGACAGACAACTATCCTAACCATCCCGATTCCGACCAACCAGATGCAGCATCGATCTGGAATTCGTTTATACTTCAAATCATACCATGAAGCTCTTGCCAATATCCAAAACAGCATTATATCATAACCGATTTTCCACATATATATCATTCTGACTTCCGCATATCTTCTTTTGCTATTATCTTAACAGAGTTATTCCCTGCATACAAGGTCAAAACAGTACAACTCTTGGTCTGCAATATATCGAAACAGCAAAAAAGAGCCATACGGCTCTCTTTTGCTCACACATTTATTTTGAAAAGATTTTCACAACAAATCTATTCCACCTATTGATAGTCCATGACATCAATCCATTTCATTAGAAATTCTTTCTCTAATTCATTATTTTTTGAAAGCTGCGCTGCTGCAACAATCGGAAGCCAGTGCTGCACATACTGTCTCGCAGTATCTGTCTGTTTGCAGAATTCTTTCAGATACAACTCTGCTTTCTTTTCATCATTCAATGCAAAGAGAAGATATGTCATCGCTGCATCGGCACTTGCATTTCCCCTTGTCGCATGAGCCCAGTCCACAATTGTCATAGTTCCGTCTTCTGCCACGATCACATTGCTTGGATTAAAATCTCCATGGCAAAGCTTTGTATGTTTTGGCATCCCTTCCAGTCTTGTCAAAAGCTCATAACGAGCTGTTGCATCCAATTCTTTCAATCCGTTGATCTGTCTAGTCAACTTCATTTTCATATTCGTTAGAAGCGGGGCAGATTTCTTGTGCACTTCTGTCTGAAGTGCTACGAACTGCTTCATATACTCTTCAAATTTCTCCGGATGCTCCTGCATGAGTTCTTCCATTGTTTTTCCTTCTTTGTATTCGAACACAAGCGCCCATTTGCCGTCAATCTGCGTTACTTCACAGAGTTTTGCCACCGGAATTTCTGCCTCTTCTACTCTTGCTGTCTCAAGAGCCTCATTAAAAATATCTGACTTTGGATGTGTTGTCTCAAATAATTTTACGATTTTATCATCGCAGCGATAAACTTTCTTGTAAGGGCGTTCCACAATTAAAGTACAAGTTTCTAAATTCATAGTAATACCTCCTGGCGTATACGTTTCTGAATGATTCTATTATAATTCCTTTAGTTTCCGTAGTAAACTTTCAGATACATTTCTTTGATTTCTTTCATCAGTGGATATCTTGGATTTGCTCCGGTACACTGATCATCAAATGCTTGTTCTACCATTTCATCTAATGTATCAAGGAAATATTTTTCGTCAACACCATATTCTTTAATTGTCTTCTTGATACCGACAGCCTCTTTCAATTCCTCAATCTTTACAAGGAATTTTTCAAAAGTTTCTTTGTCATCTTTTCCAACAACTCCACAGAATCTTGCACATTCTGCATAGCGCTCCAATGCATGCGGATACTGATACTGTGAAAATGTTCCCATCTTAGTTGGCACATCTGTCGCATTAAACTTCATCACTTCTGTAATTAAAAGTGCATTAGCTACACCGTGCGGCAAATGATGGAAAGCTCCCAATTTATGTGCCATAGAGTGACATACGCCGAGGAACGCATTTGCAAATGCCATACCTGCCATACAAGATGCATCTGCCATCTTTTCTCTTGCGATCGGGTCGTTCGCACCATTTTCATATGCTGACGGAAGGTATTTGAAAATATTCTTCATCGCCTTTAATGCAAGACCGTCTGTATAGTCGGTTGCCATAATAGATGCGTATGCTTCTAATGCATGTGTCAGTGCATCAATACCGGATGCGCTTGTCAATCCCTTTGGCTGACTCATCATATTATCCGCATCAATAATCGCCATCTTCGGAAGCAGTTCATAATCTGCCAATGGATATTTTACTCCTGTTTTTTCATCTGTAATAACTGCGAACGGTGTTACTTCAGAACCAGTTCCGGATGATGTCGGAATTGCTACAAAGTAAGCTTTTTCCCCCATTTTCGGGAATGTATAGATTCTCTTTCGGATATCCATGAAACGCATTGCCATATCAAGGAAATCTGCTTCCGGATGTTCATACATTACCCACATAATCTTACCCGCATCCATAGCAGAACCACCGCCAAGTGCGATAATTACATCCGGCTCAAAAGATCTCATTGCCTCTGCACCAGCTTTCGCACATGCAAGTGTCGGATCCGGTGCTACATCATAGAAACAGGTATGCTGGATTCCCATTTCATCCAGTTTCTCCTCGATTCCTTTCACATAACCATTATGATATAAGAAACTGTCTGTAACAATAAATGCTTTCTTCTTACCCATTACATTTCCCAATTCATCTAATGCAACCGGCATACATCCTTTTTTAAAGTATACTTTCTCAGGAACTCTGAACCAAAGCATATTTTCTCTCCTCTCAGCAACTGTTTTAATATTGATCAAATGTTTTACTCCTACATTCTCTGATACAGAGTTGCCACCCCAGGAACCACATCCAAGCGTCAGTGATGGAACTAATTTAAAGTTATAAAGATCACCAATACCACCCTGAGAAGATGGTGTATTTACTAAAATACGACATGTTTTCATTGCAGCCGCATGTTTTGCAAGTTTTTCTGTTTCAGCCGGATTAATATAAATAGAAGATGTATGTCCATATCCTCCGTCAGCAACTAGCTGCTCTGCTTTTGCAAGTGCTTCGTCAAATGTTTTTGCTTTATACATGGCCAGTACCGGCGATAATTTTTCATGAGCAAATTCTTCTGAAATATCAACAGATTCTACTTCGCCAATCAGAATTTTTGTATCTTCCGGAACGTTAACTCCTGCAAGCGCTGCAATTGTATGGGCAGTCTGTCCTACAATCTTTGCATTTAATGCGCCATTGATGATAATTGTTTTTCTTACTTTTTCAATTTCATCTTTTTTGAGAAAATAACATCCTCTCAGAGCAAATTCCTCTTTCACTTCTTTATATACATTTTCGAGAACGGTTACTGACTGTTCAGAAGCGCAGATCATACCATTATCAAATGTTTTTGAGTGAATAATCGAATTTACTGCCAATTTCACATCTGCAGTATCATCGATAATGACTGGTGTATTTCCCGCACCAACGCCAAGAGCAGGTTTTCCTGAAGAATATGCGGCTTTTACCATTCCCGGTCCACCTGTAGCAAGAATAATATCCGCACTCTTCATAACTTCATTTGTTAATTCCAGTGACGGAACATCAATCCAACCAATGATTCCTTCCGGCGCTCCTGCTTTTACCGCTGCATCCAGTACAACTTTTGCAGCCGCAATTGTAGATGCTTTCGCACGCGGATGTGGACTGATAATAATCGCATTTCTTGTTTTTAATGAAATCAATGTTTTGAAAATTGCTGTTGATGTTGGGTTTGTTGTTGGAATTACCGCTGCAACAAGACCAATTGGCTCTGCGATTTTTTTAATTCCATATACTTTATCTTCTTCAATCACGCCGCATGTTTTTGTATCACGGTATGCGTGGTAAATGTATTCAGAAGCATAATGGTTTTTAATTACCTTATCTTCTACAATTCCCATTCCCGTTTCTTCTACCGCCATTTTCGCTAACGGAATTCTCATTTTATTCGCTGCCATAGCAGCCTCAAAAAAGATTTTATCTACCTGTTCCTGTGTATAACCAGCAAATACTTTCTGTGCCTCTCTCATGGCATTCATTTTTGCTACAAGACTTTCAACATTATCAATAATTTCTGGTACGATTTCTGCTTTCTTAGCCATCTTAACATCCTCCGTAATTGATTGTTTCTTCCTTACAATTACCATTATATTACTTTGTTATTTTTTTGTCAATACTATATTGATATTTTTTTAACGTAATTGTTAATTTTATATCATTTTATTTTTTATTGACAAACACATGTGTTTGAAATATAATATATTGAATCAAAAAATTTGCACTGCATTTTATCTACAGTACAAACTGAACAGGCAGTAATCAAACCGATTATGTGCCGGGTCACTTACATTTCGTATTTGTGACAGCAGATGATATAGCATCTGCGGGACAGTAGTTACATGACAACTACCCGACCGTGGATGCTTTTTTATTACATAGAAATCCCTTTGGAATTCTATATAATAAACACATTTCATATTTTAGGAGGTTTCTTATGACAACACAAACAACTGCACAAAAACCAAATGCTTCTGACAAAAAATTAAGTTCAGAAGAAACAAAAGCAATCGTAAACCGTGTCTCCTTTGTAGGCATTGCCGGCAATATTATTCTCTCCGCATTTAAATTATTTGCCGGAATCATCGGTCATTCCGGCGCTATGATCTCTGATGCGGTTCATTCTCTTTCAGATGTATTTGCCACTTTCATTGCCTTAATCGGCGTACGCCTGTCCCAACACGGCGCTGATAAAGAACATCCTTATGGTCATGAACGACTGGAATGTGTTGCTTCTCTAATCCTCGGAGGTATTCTTCTTATTACCGGAGCCGGAATCGGTATTGCCGGCATAGAAAAAATCTTCTCCGGCAACATCTCTCATTTGGAAGTTCCGGGAGCCATTGCCCTGGCTGCTGCCATTGTTTCTATCATAGTAAAAGAGGCAATGTTTTGGTATACACGCTGGTATGCATTAAAAATTAATTCTTCTGCCTTTATGGCAGATGCATGGCATCACCGTTCAGATGCACTTTCATCTATCGGTTCTCTGATCGGTATCGCCGGCGCCAGACTCGGATTCCCAATTCTGGATCCAATCGCCAGTGTTATTATCTGCATTTTTATTTTGAAAGTAGCAATCGATATTTTCCGGGATACAATTCGAAAAATGACTGACAGTTCCTGCGATGACCAATTCGAAGAACAAATGCGTCGTTTTATCCTCTCTCAAGACGGTGTTCTTGGTATTGATCTTCTGCGCACACGTATGTTCGGCACAAAAGTTTATGCGGATGTAGAGATTGCCGCTGACGGAAACCGTACACTAAACGAAGTCCATGACGTAGCAGAACATGTTCACGATGGTCTGGAAGAACATTTTCCAGATTTGAAACATGTCATGGTACATGTAAATCCTTATCAGGCAGAAAAATAACTTCTCTTCCTGAAACAGAAAAATACTTCAGAAGATATTCTTTTTATCATCTGAAGTATTTTTTTAATGCACTCTCTGCGCAAAGTTTCTATCTGTATTTACTTGCTTCTTTAATTCTCGTCATTGCTCGAGACAGTGATGCCTGCGAAATATGATATTCCTGCAGACTCTGTTTCTGTCTTAACTGTTCTTCTGCTCGCTCTTTTGCTTCCTGGGCACGGCGAATATCAATTTCTTCCGGTTTTTCCGCCGACAGCACAAGTACAAGTACACGATTGTTAATTATCTGTGCAAATCCCGAGCTAACTGCCGCTTCAATCCACTCTCCATCTTCCTGCTGGATTTTCATAACACCGTTTTCAATAGCAATAATCATATTTTCGTGATGCGCAAGAATCCCTTTCTCACCATCCAGTTCCGGAAGCACAAGAGAGCGACATTTGCCTTCGTAAAAAACACGATTACTTGCAATCACTTTTACAGAAAATAACTGCATATTTTATTCCTCCCACCGAATTATGACATCGGCTCAGAAGTATTCTTTGCCTTCTCGATTACATCTTCCAGTGTTCCCACATTAAAAAATGCCCATTCTGGATATTCGTCCATCTCTCCATCAAGAATCGCTTTAAAACCGCGGATCGTATCTTTTACAGATACATATTTCCCTGGGATACCCGTGAAATTCTCTGCTACATGGAATGGCTGTGAAAGAAATTTCTGAACCTTTCTTGCACGATATACAAGAAGTTTATCTTCTTCAGACAGTTCTTCCATACCGAGAATTGCAATGATATCCTGAAGTTCTTTATATTTCTGAAGAATTTCCTGAACTCTTCTCGCTGTCTCATAATGCTCTTCGCCAACAATTTCTGCTTCAAGAATACGGGAGTTAGATTCCAGTGGATCTACAGCTGGATAGATTCCCTGCTCCACAATCTTTCTTGATAATACCGTTGTCGCATCCAAATGAGCAAACGTCGTTGCCGGAGCCGGATCTGTCAAGTCATCTGCCGGCACATAGACTGCCTGAACGGATGTAACGGAACCATTTTTTGTGGAAGCAATACGTTCTTGAAGTTCACCGACTTCCGTTGCCAGCGTCGGCTGATAACCTACCGCAGAAGGCATACGTCCAAGCAGTGCCGATACCTCTGACCCCGCCTGTACATACCGGAAAATATTATCAATAAAAAGAAGTACATTCTGATGTTCCTGATCACGAAAATATTCCGCTCTTGTAAGCCCGGTTTCTGCCACTCTCATACGAGCTCCCGGCGGCTCATTCATCTGTCCAAAAACTAAAGCAGTCTTCTCCAATACACCTGATTCTTTCATCTCGGACCAGAGATCGTTTCCTTCTCTTGAACGCTCACCGACTCCGGTAAAAATCGAATATCCTCCATGTTCTGTAGCAATGTTTCGAATTAATTCCTGAATCAGTACCGTTTTCCCGACACCTGCTCCACCGAACAATCCGATCTTACCGCCTTTTGCATACGGCGCAAGAAGATCGATTACTTTAATTCCGGTTTCCAGAATCTCAACTACCGGACTTTGTTCTTCAAAAGTAGGCGGCTCCCGGTGAATACACCAGTGTTCCTCACCATCAAGAGAAGTACCGCCGTCAATACAATCTCCAAGGACATTAAACAAACGGCCGAGTGTCGCTTTTCCTACCGGAACTTGAATTCCAGTTCCGGTTGCTTTTACATCCATTCCACGGCTAAGACCTTCACTTGCCTGTAGCATAATACAGCGCACGATCCGATTTCCAATATGCTGTGCAACTTCCATAATACATCGTTTTCCGTCATTTTCTACCTCAAGGGCATCTTTAATATCCGGGAGGCTGCCTGTGGCAAATTCTACGTCAACGACAGGTCCCATAACCTGTACAATTTTACCTACATTCATAATGTTTCCTCCTGTCTGTCAGTGCTTTGACTTCTGTGCGCGGGCGCCGCCGATTACCTCTGTAATCTCCTGGGTAATCGCCGCCTGCCTTGCACGGTTATAAATTATAGATAATTCCCGAAGCATTTCTTTCGCACTTTTTGTAGCGGCTTCCATTGCCATCATGCGGGCATTCTGCTCGCTGGCAAAAGATTCTACCAATGCTCCGTAAATAAATCCGGTC
>CAUCYJ010000072.1:0-11913 GCA_958446945.1 uncultured Lachnospiraceae bacterium
AAGAAAATCGCTATGCCACAGCCTTGGCAGGCCATCGCGCAGCGATTTTGTTCAACTTGAATTTGGAGTGATACAGATGATTAGAGATTTGATGTATATTGAACTGAAAACGGGTTATTCTGATGATGGTCCAGCATGGATTGGATATGTGAAAACTTCAAAAACTAAGAAAACCATTTATTTTAATGACCATGCTTTTCAGAAATATAATGGTAGTTATTCAAACTATGTAGACATTGAAAACGGCGATGAATATTGGATTTCTGGCTTGAAAAAGAGGGAGAGCAATCGTCATTGGGCTGGTGGTGGAAAAATTATGATTGACCGCAGAGCTGTTAATGAATATCTTACTCTGATTGGAGAGAAAGAATTGCCCCTAAATTTTTTTGAAATAATTGACATTGAAGACAGATTTCCGGTTGAAAGAGTTAATAAACTATTGAATGGGAAAGAATAACAAATTTAGATTTTGTAATGAGACTGAAAGCAACAGAAGAGTTGAATTTAAAGAGAAAGGATATATATGGATAAAATTTGAAATGAACTGTATAGTACGGCAATGAATGTGATTAACCACTTACTTGTACATTGAGCATATGTGCAGAACGCAATACTAGATTTAACATGATTATAAATCAAGAAATTCTTGACAAATTTTTTAGGTTACACTAAAATGAACAATGTTCAATAATAAAAATAATAGAAAGAAGGAAAAAAATATGCAGGCAATCGCAGAGACATTATTTGATGTTGTTTATTTAGTCAGTGTTGTTACAATTGGAATACTGATGATTAAAAAATGTAGAGGAAATATGCAGTATAAGCTGTTTGGAATTATGGCAGTGACATTAGGAGTGGGTGATTCTTTCCACTTAGTTCCGAGAGCAATTGCACTTTGTACAACGGGGCTTGATAATTATACAGTTCCGCTAGGCGTTGGAAAGCTTATTACTTCTATCACAATGACAGTTTTTTATATTTTGCTTTATTATGTTTGGCGTTTACGTTATCATATAGAAGGAAAGCAGAAGTTGACATGGGCTGTTTATTTACTGGCGGCAGTAAGAGTAATTCTTTGTCTGTTTCCACAAAATAGATGGACGTCAGCAGAAGCACCGCTTTCCTGGGGAATCTATAGAAATATTCCATTCGCATTATTAGGACTTATTGTAATTATTATTTTTTATAAAAGTGCAAAAGAAAATCAAGATCATGCATTTCGATTTATGTGGCTTACAATCGTACTGAGTTTTGGATTTTATATCCCGGTTGTATTATGGGCAGATACGATTCCGGTAATTGGAATGTTGATGATTCCAAAGACCTGTGCGTATGTATGGACAGTTCTGATCGGATATCAAGATATGAGGAAATAGAAGCATGAACAAAAAAGTAACATCAAAGGAAGAGATACTGGATAAGAGTCGCGAAATCATCGCAGAGAAAGGTGTTTCAGCGATTAATATGAGAACAGTTGCTACACAATGTGGGATCGCAGTAGGATCATTGTACAATTATTTTGATTCAAAATCAGAGTTGATGTCGGCAGCAGTAGAAGCAGTGTGGAAAGATATTTTTCAGGTGGGAACTTGTTTGGAAAATTGTGAAGATATTTTGGAGTATATGAAGACGTTGCTCAAGGCGGTAAAAAACAGCAGAGACCGTTATCCACAGTTTTTTTCTATGCATGCATTACACTTTACAACAGGAGAAAAGCCGGAAGGGCGAAGAGTCATGGAAAAATACTTTCTGGAATTGAAAGTACAGATGATATCTCTTTTGGAGCAGGATAAGCAGATACGGGCAGGGGCATTTACAGATAAAATGACTCCGGAAATTTTTGTAAATTACATATTTAAACTATTTTTGGCAGTGCTGCTGGAAAATCAGGAAGAAGAAATATTTTTAGAATTTATAAAAAATTACTTATATGAGATAAAATAGTTTTTTGTGAAAGGAGCAGGCATGAAGGTAAAGAAACAGAATCTTTTGCTTTTGGCAGGCATCGTATGGATGATTGCGGGCTTTAATGTTCTGCGGATCGGTTTGGAAACATATGTGGAATATCGTATGATAATTAATTATGCAATAACGCTTATGGTGTTTATTGTGTTTTGGTTTATGGTGTTTCATAAATTAACAATAAAGCATACGAAACGGATTCATGAATTTGAAGAGGAATTACAGTTGTTTTACAAATTCTTCGATCTGAAGTCATTTTTGATCATGGCTTTTATGATTAGTTTTGGAATCATTATTCGAAAATTCCGGCTTTTACCGGATCGTTTTATTGCAGTGTTTTATACAGGACTAGGGGCAGCTCTTTTTATGGCAGGAGTTTTGTTTACCTGGAATTATATAAAAATATTTAAGAAAAAAAGATAAAGGAGAAATGTACGAATGAAAAAAATAATGAATACGTCTATTATTTATTTTATCTTAGCAATGGCAGGCGGTGTTTTCTACCGTGAATTTACAAAATGGAATGGTTATACGAAACCAACAACATTAGGCGTTCTGCATGTACATTTGCTTATATTGGGAACAGTCGTATTTCTTTTGACAGCAGTAGTTGCAAAGATAACAGAATTAGAACAAAATGTACTATTTAAAAAATTCTTTATCCTTTATAATATTGTACTTCCGGCTATGACGATTTTGATGCTTGTGAGAGGGATTGTTCAGGTACTTGGGATTGATCTTGGGAAAATGGGGAATGGAATGCTTTCAGGATTTGCCGGATTATCACATATCGGAATGATGACTGCACTTTTGATGTTATTGTTTTCTATAAAAAAAGAACTGTGTAAGAAGGTACATTAGGAGGAAACGTGAGATCATTATTAGATTTAAAGAAAGAGATAGAGACATATCAGCCATTCAATGAGCAAGAAGAAAAAGATAAAGAAGAAATTTTACGTTGTATTTCCGAGTCAAAATATATTTTAACAAGAGATAATAAAAATGCACATGTGACAGTTTCAGCCTGGATCGTAGATCAAGAGCGCAAAAAAGTCTTAATGGCATATCATAATATTTATCATTCCTGGGCGTGGCTTGGAGGTCATGCTGACGGAAATGCAGATTTAAAAGAAGTAGTTTTGAAGGAAATCAGAGAAGAAAGTGGTTTAGAAACTGCAAGATTTATTTGTGATGATATTTTTTCTCTGGAAATTCTGACTGTTTCCGGACATGAAAAAAGAGGGGAATATGTGCCGTCACATTTGCACTTAAATGTGACCTATTTATTAGAAGCAGACACAAATAGCCCGATTCGAATTAAAGAAGATGAAAACAGTCAAATCGGATGGATAGCGATAGAGGAAATCGGAGAAAAATCTACAGAACCATGGTTTGTAGAAAGAATTTACGCGAAATTATGTAACAAAGTAAATGAACTGCAGCATGTATGTTGATTTATAAGAAGAAAGAGATTGCTGACAGGAAAATGGAAAGAGGGTACAAGTATGGCGATGAAGAGACGGCGGGATCAAAAGCCGAAAAAAAGTGTTTTTGCAGGAGTGATAGCTGCGGTTTTGTTAACAGCCGCTCTTATCTTCTTTTTATCACAAAAGTCGCTGCAGGAACCGATCAGTGTAAGTGAGTTTAAACTGAATACGGTTGTGAAAGTAACACTTTATGATTCAAAGGAGGAGCCGCTTCTTTCTCAGGTTATGGAGCTTTGTGACCGGTATGAAAAAATATTCAGCCGGACAAGAAAAGACAGCGAAATTTATCGCTTGAATGAAGGGATATTACCAAAAGAAGATGGATATTATGTGCTTTCAGAAGAATGTGCAAAATTGATTGAAAAAGGATTGTACTACAGTCAGTTGTCAGAAGGAGCGTTTGATATTACGATCGAACCAGTTTCATCTTTGTGGGATTTTACTTCGGAAGAACGCAGGGTTCCAAGCGAAGCTGATCTGGCAGAAGCAAGAAAACTTGTGGGATATGAAAAAGTAGAATTAAATGGAAATAAGATTCGATTTGCACAGGAAGGTATGGGGATTGAACTGGGAGCAATTTCCAAAGGATATATTGCTGATAAAATGAAAACATTTCTCGTGGAACATGGAGTAAAACACGGGATTATTGATCTGGGAGGAAATATTCTCTGCATTGGAGAAAAGAGAAATGGAGATGCGTTTCAGATTGGAATTCAAAAACCATTTGCAGATAGAAATGAAACACTTGCGACTGCGGCTATTAAAGACAAATCGGTTGTGTCTTCCGGGATTTATGAACGTTGTTTTGAAAAAGATGGAAAACGTTATCATCATATTTTAAATCCGGCGACAGGATATCCGTATGAAAATGATTTAGTTGCTGTAACCATTATATCAGATTTGTCAACAGAAGGAGATGGACTGAGTACAACATGCTTTTCGCTGGGACTGGAAAAAGGGTTGGAGCTTGTCAATCATTTGGAGAATGTACAGGCAGTATTTATCACAGAAGACGGAGAAGTACATTTCAGTGATGGGTTTGAACAGGCAGTACCGTTGACATATGTGAAATAATAACGAAATATGCTATAATAACAAAAACCAGTTATAGGAGATAGGAGTGATACAATATGACAAAGATTTATACAAGTGCAGATCAGCTGATTGGAAATACGCCGTTACTGGAGCTGACAAGTCTGGAGAAAAAACTGGATTTAAAAGCGAAGGTGCTGGCGAAATTGGAATATTTAAACCCGGCTGGATCTGTGAAAGACCGTGTTGCGAAGGCGATGATTGAAGAGGCACAAGCAAGCGGGAAGCTTACGAAAGATTCTGTGATCATTGAACCGACTTCTGGAAATACTGGAATTGGATTGGCAGCGGTGGCAGCAGCAAAAGGGTATCGGGTGATTATTACGATGCCGGAAACAATGTCTGTGGAGCGGCAGCAGATTATGAAGGCTTATGGGGCAGAAGTCATTTTGACAGAAGGTGCAAAGGGAATGCAGGGAGCAATTGACAAGGCTGAGGCATTGGCAGAAGAAATTCCGGGTGGAATAATTGCAGGACAGTTCGTTAACCCGGCAAATCCAAAAGCACATTTTGAACATACCGGACCGGAAATCTATAAAGATACAGAAGGAACAGTGGATATCTTTGTGGCAGGGATTGGAACCGGTGGAACGATTACCGGAACCGGAACATATTTGAAGCAGCAAAATCCGGAGATTCAAGTTGTTGGCGTAGAACCGGCAGAAGCGCCGTTTTTCACAAAAGGGGTGGCAGGACCTCATAAACTTCAAGGAATCGGAGCAGGTTTTATTCCGGAAGTATTGGATACAGATATTTGCGATGAGATAATTTGTATTACGGCAGAAGAAGCATTTTCGGCGGCAAGAGAAATCGGAAAGCAGGAAGGAGTTCTTGTGGGAATTTCTTCCGGTGCAGCAGCGGCAGCAGCATTTCAGCTTGCCAGACGTCCGGAAAATGAGGATAAGAGGATTGTAGTGATTTTGCCGGATACCGGAGACAGATATTTATCGACAGAATTGTTTGAAAAGTAAAAGGCAGCACACGGAGGACAAAATGAAAAAAATAATAGTGATTGGGTGCCCCGGAGCAGGAAAAAGCACTTTTGCAAGAAGATTAAAGGAAATGACAGGACTTCCTCTTTATTATCTTGATCAGATCTGGCATAAGGCAGACAGGACGACGGTTTCGAAAGAAGAGTTTGATGCGAAACTGAGAGAAATTATTCAGCAGGATAGCTGGATCATTGACGGAAATTATCTCCGTACGATGGAATGTCGTCTGGATGCCTGTGATACGGTGTTCTTCCTTGATTATCCGTTGGAAATATGTCTGGAAGGGGCAAAAGCGCGTATTGGAACAGTGCGGGAAGATATGCCGTGGGTGGAAACGGAGTTTGATGAAGAATTTCGTCAATGGATTTTAGATTTTCCGAAAGATCAGATTCCGGTCATCTATGAATTATTAAAGAAATATGAAACAGAAAAAGAAATTATCGTTTTCAAATCGCGGGATGAAGCGGAAAAGTTCGCGTACATTTAATTCGAATTCGATAATATTATTATAAAAAAAGAACAGGCATGGCATGAGAAGAAAGAGGTTATGAATCATCATGTCATGCCTGACTTTTACAAATTAGGAAATAGGTTACTCTTTTACAGACTGCATACAAGTACCTTCTATGGTACCGATTTTGCAAGTGCTGTCATAGACAAGAGAGCCATCGCATTGGATGTAATCTACTACAGAATATTTACTAAGTTCGATGGTTTCTGCACTAATAGATTCACAGTGGAGAGAAGCTGCTTCCAGCTGTGTACATTCAATATTTTTGACGTGATGAACCGGTCGCTTTTCAGAAGAAAAGAGACGGAAGGAGAGAACGTGGCAATTCTTTGGCACAATGCCAATGCGAACGTGTTCTCCAAATACATCGTTTAGCGTTGAAGATCCGTATAATTCTATATCATCTGCATTAATTTCATCATCATTTACAAAAGAGCCTGAAATGAGAATAGAATCTGCATAAATTTTGGCGTTATTACTCTTGATACTGCCGGAAGATTTTAATTCTTTTATTTTTATGTTCCGGTTAGTTGTCAGACTTCCGCTGACATGAAGTGTATTTCCGTGTACTTCGCAATCGGTCAGCTTGCAGGATCCGGATATATGACAGTCTTCCACTTGAAGTTCGCCGGAAGCCTTCAATGATCCGCTGATACGCAGTGCCGTACCTTTCAGGATACAAGGTGCATTTGTGTGACAGCCTCCGGAAACTTTCAGAGTGTCAAATGTAATATCACCATCGATCGAGGCGCCTCCGGAAATACCGATGGTGTCATATTCTCCGGCAAAAATTGTTCCGCTTCCACTGATTTTAAGATCTTTTGTCATAGTGTTGTCCTCCTGAATTTATTCTTCAATATCTTCATCGAAAGTAAATGAAAATGTATCTTTGTAAGTTACTTTTATGCTGCTGCTCAGTTCCTGAAGCGATACCCGGTCTGCAATTTCAATGCGGGAATCAAACTGAAACTGACTTGCTGTCCCGGTACATTCCACAAATAGGTTGTAATAATCTTGTCCGATTTTCAGAAGCAGCAGCTCCTGCTCTACATTCTCAATTTGGGATGCATTTTTAGCAGAGTGGGAAATAAGCTTTGTAAGCTGAGCAGTATTTAACAGTTCTTTTTTCTTCCAGTCACTGAAAATAATCATAATCAGCACTTCAATGAAACGAAAAGTATCCTTTTCAAGCTGATCCATGAATTCAGCAGCCACATCAATATCCACTTCCTGAAATTGTTCCAGATCTTCTTCACTGAATATGCGGTTGGTTACTTCCGGCGCGAGAAGATTAGCCAGTTCTTCCAGAGAATAATGGTCTTTCAGCTTCTGGATTGCCCGAATTCGCTTTAAGATCAATTCTTTTGGAAAAAAAGTCTCCTGTCCGGTAGAGCTTGGGCGTTTTACGAACCAGTTTTCTGGAATCAGGCCTTCGCGTTTCCAGCGATAGAGCTGTCCGTAGGAGATGCCGGTAACTTGCAGCAAATCTTTTTTTGAAATCTCCATCATCATACCCCCTGAAATGTTATGTGATAAAACAATGTTTTATTCATGTGATTATAATAGCATAACATTGTTTTGCTGTAAAGAGCGTTTTGGAAAAATAGTATGTTTGTGATGAAAAATGTATTATACTGTAATCAATATGGAACGATTTAAGAATCTGAAAGAAAAAACATTTATTAAATATCATTATGATTTTATGCATAGATGATTTAGCGCAGGTGGCGAGGAGGAAGGCAATGAAAGAAGTTATGTTTGGCTGTGCAGAAGCTGATATTACACCGACATATCCGGTAAGGACACTTGGATTTTCAAGAGAGGATGAATGGTCTCAGGGAGTGAAAAGCCCTCTTCTCGTACAGACAGCAGTGTGGAAATCAAAAGAGGAAATCTGTTGTCTTATTACACTTGACCATATTGGATTTTCGAAAATAAAAGCGCAGGAGCTTCGGGAGAAGGTTTCTGCCAGGCTTAGAACGGAGACAGAGAAAGTGATGATTTGTTTTTCTCATACACATTCTGCTCCGAATAAGACAATTGAAAAACGGTATCTAAAATTTGTTTTTGATCAAGTTTTCGATTGTATTGAAAGTGCCTTGAAAAATATGTGTCCGATTCAGGCTGTATGGGGAAATGCGATAGTAGATATTGGAATCAATCAGAGAAAGGGAGGCTTTTCGGTAGACAGACGAGCGGGTATTTTGCTTGTAACAGACTTAATGAGAAAACCGCTTTTAATACTGCTTCGTTTAACCGCTCATGCCAATGTACTGAAGCAGGATAATTATCTTATTTCTCCGGATTATTTTGGGGCAGTTCGAAAACGGATGAAAGAAGAATATCATTGCCAGATTATGGTTACACAGGGAGCATCAGGAAATATTGCTCCTAAGTATTTTCAGTCCCGGCTAATACCGCCGGATGCTGTGGGAGAAGAATTTATTAGAAGTGAGACTGCTCTTAATGATATGGCTGAAGAAATCTATATACAGACAGGGAAGGTGATAGCATATATGACTCCGCATCCGATTCAGCAGCTGGAAATGTATTCCAAGCAAGTGCACCTGTATTCGGAAGTTCCGGAGTATATGAGGAAGTGGAGGCTGAAAAAGAAGAATACAAAGCAGAAGGGCAGAGTTGGATAAAAGAAATTAAGAAACTATAATCGGCTTTGTCCTCTCAAGAGAGAATCAGCAAGAATTCTGACAGAATTTATTATGCAGCATGCCCCGAAACAGAACAAATAATCTGTTTAAAAGCTATGAATGGAAAAACAAAAGTGCGCCAGATAAGCTGGAATAAAAGCAATCTGGCACACTTTTTGATTGAATAATTAAATATAGAAATAATTAGAATACTTTTGTAGTCCATTTTGTGCAGTCCCATACTTCTGACACAACATCCCGGTAAAATTCCGGCTCATGACAGATCAGAAGGATGCTTCCGCGATATTCCTGAAGCGCTTTTTTAAGCGCGTCTTTAGCATCTACATCCAGATGGTTTGTCGGTTCATCGAGAAGCAGGATATTGGTTTCGCGGTTAACGACTTTGCAGAGGCGGACTTTTGCCTGTTCGCCGCCGGAAAGAACGCGGACCTGGCTTTCGATATGCTTTGTAGTAAGACCGCATTTTGCAAGAGCAGAACGGACTTCGTACTGGGTATAGGAAGGAAATTCACTCCAGATTTCTTCGATACAGGTTGTTTTGTTGTCACCCTTTACTTCCTGTTCAAAATATCCGATCTGAAGATTTTCTCCAAGCTCCACAGATCCGCGAAGGGGCTCAATGAGTCCAAGAATACTCTTTAGGAGAGTGGTTTTTCCGATTCCGTTTGCTCCAACGAGGGCAATCTTTTGACCACGTTCCATAGAGAGGGTGAGCGGTTTACTTAATGGTTCATCGTAGCCGATGACAAGATCTTTTGTCTCAAAAATATATTTGCCCGGTGTGCGTCCGATTTTAAAATGAAATTCCGGTTTTGGACGTTCAGCGGCAAGTTCAATGAGATCCATTTTGTCCAGTTTTTTCTGGCGGGACATGGCCATATTTCTGGTAGATACTCTTGCCTTATTGCGGGCAACGAAATCTTTCAGTTCACTGATTTCCTGCTGCTGGCGGCGGTAGGCTGCTTCCAGCTGAGCTTTTTTCACTTCGTAAACTTCAAGAAAATGATCATAATCGCCTACATAGCGATTCAGTTCCTGATTTTCCATGTGATAAATTATATTAATAACGCTATTGAGAAATGGTATGTCATGGGAAATGAGAATAAATGCGTTCTCATATTCCGTCAGATAGCGGCGCAGCCATTCAATATGTTCTTCGTCCAGATAGTTTGTCGGCTCGTCCAGAAGAAGGATATCCGGTTTTTCCAGAAGAAGTTTTGCCAACAGAATCTTTGTACGTTGGCCGCCGCTAAGATCGGTAACATCCCGGTCGAGTCCAAGATCAAGGATGCCAAGCGCTCTGGCAACTTCTTCTACTTTTGAATCGATTACATAAAAATCATGCAGTGTCAGCGTATCCTGAATGGTGCCAAGCTCTTCCATCATAAGTTCCATTTCTTCCGGCGATGCATCGCCAAGAGCATCGCAGATCTGATTCATTTTTTCTTCGAGTGCAAACAGGTAAGAAAATGCAGATTTTAATACTTCTCGGATCGTCATTCCTTTTGTTAGAACAGTATGCTGATCCAGATAGCCGACACGGACATTTTTAGCCCATTCAATTTTTCCTTCATCTGGTTGAAGTTGGTTCGTTACAATTTTGAAAAAGGTAGATTTTCCTTTTAAAAGACGGAAGGAAACGTCTTCGAAAATGGCACGGTCGCCAAAACCGTGAGTCAGATGTTCAACATTTAAAATACTCATTTGGAAACTCCTTTTGTATAGATATCTGTATAGAAATATTGGTCCGGACAGTACCGGAAACCGGTAATTTTCAGTGGATATTGTACAGGATTTGGAGCCGCTTTGCAAGTATGATACAAGTGAATGTTAAGATTCAGTGATTCCAGTGAAAATTTTGTGAGTGCAGGGGATATTTCTTTACAAAAGAATTGTTTTCAAGTAAAATGAAATGGTGTACTAATAATGATAGTACAGTTGAAGCGATAAAGCGATAAATGAGAAAGGGAAGGAGCATTTTGCATGATCACAATTGATTTTCAAAACCGAAAACCGATTTATGAACAGATTATTGATCGCTTTCAAGTATTGATCATGAAGGGAATACTTGCCCCGGATTCACAGATGCCTTCTGTCCGATCTCTAGCAGTAGAATTGTCCATCAATCCGAATACGATACAGAAAGCGTATGCGGCATTGGAACAACAGGGATTTATTTACTCTGTAAAAGGACGTGGAAATTATGTTGCAGATTGCAGTAGATTGAGAGAACAGAAGAAACAGGAATTGTTTTATAGATTCCGGCAGCAGATCTCTTATGGAAGAGAAATTGGAATTTCAAAAGAAGAGTATCAAAAGTTGCTGGAAGAATGCTGGAAGGAGGGAACAAGATGATTAAGGTTGACGATGTGAGCAAGAGGTTTCATGAAATTCAAGCGCTTGATAGTGTAACAACAACCATTCAGGAGGGACATATTTTTGGACTGCTTGGAAGCAATGGAGCTGGTAAAAGTACATTTTTGCGCATTTTAAGTGGGGTCTTGAAACCAGACAGTGGAACAGTTTTCATTGATGAAATGCCAATATTCGAGAACCCAAAAGCAAAATCTGAAATTTGTTTTCTGGCAGATACCGCTTATTTTCTTCCGAATGCGACTCCGGCAGTTATGAGGGATTATTATGCAGAACTGTATGAGAAGTTTGATAAAGAAGAATTTAACCATTTGGCAGAGAAATTTCATATTGATATGAAACGGCGGATTACAACACTGTCAAAAGGAATGAAGAAGCAGCTTTCCGTATTACTTGGAACATGTACAAAAACAAAATATCTGTTTTGCGATGAAACATTTGACGGATTAGATCCGGTAATGCGTCAGGCAGTTAAGAGTTTGTTTGCTTCAGAAGTTATGGAGAGGGATTTTACGCCGGTAATCGCATCCCATAATCTGAGGGAACTTGAGGATATTTGTGATTATGTAGGACTTCTGCATCATGGGGGAATTCTGTTTATGAAAGATCTGGAAGAAATGAAGTTTCATATTCACAAAATACAGTGTGTGCTGAATAACAGTCTGGATGAGGAGGAGGTACTGAAAGAACTGGATGTACTTCAGACAGAGAAGAGAGGATCTCTCTTGACGATTGTGGCACGGGGAACAAGTATGGAGATACTGGATTGTATCGAATCGAGAAAGCCGCTCTTTGCAGAAGTCCTGCCGCTTTCTCTAGAGGAGATA
>CAUCYJ010000073.1:0-11907 GCA_958446945.1 uncultured Lachnospiraceae bacterium
TAACATAATTCTTTCGATTTCCTTACGTTCCGGCATTGCCAGAAGCGCACCTTTTTTTGTTGTGACAAGCGCTGCCGCTGCGTTTGCAAATACTAAAAGTTCTCCCAATTGTTCTTCTGTCAGATTATAAAAATCATGCTCTAATATATAATTCAGCGCACTCCCGCCAAATGTATCTCCGGCGCCTGTTGTTTCGATCGTTTTCACAGAAAAACCACTGCGCTCTACTCGCATCCCTTTGTAATACGCACGACTTCCCTCTTTTCCCATTGTCAGCAAAATCAATGGAATCTGATATTTTTCTTGAAGGTATTTAATTCCTTCATCGTAATCTTCTTTTCCGGATACAAATTGTATCTCATTATCTGATATTTTCAAAATGTCGCATTGAGAAAATCCATACTCCATCTGCTCTTTTGCCAGTTCTAATGAACTCCATAACGGCTCTCGTAAATTGGGATCAAATGAAATTAGTGCCCCACTCTGCTTTGCTGACTTCACAGCTTTCTTTGTTGCTGCTCTAACCTCATCCTGTGTCATAGACAATGTCCCAAAATGGAAGATTTTCGCCTGTGAAAGGAACTCCTCATCAATTTCGTCTTCTGTCAACATCATATCCGCTCCCGGATTACGGTAAAAAGAAAATTCCCGATCTCCATCTTCCAGTGTATGAACAAATGCAAGTGTTGTATTTACTTCATCGTCTGTAAAAAGATTTGATGTATCAATCCCGACTTCATTTAATGTCTTACGAAGCAGTGTACCAAATTGATCGTTTCCCACTTTGCCTATAAATGCTGTTTTCTTTCCCAACTTGTTTAACATTGCAAGCACATTGCATGGAGCACCGCCTGGATTTGCTTCAAAAATCTGATTTCCCTGACTGCTAACCCCATTTTCTGTAAAATCAATCAGTAATTCTCCCAATGCTACTACATCCATTTGATTTCCTCCATTTTAAAGTATAATATCATATTTTTCTACATTAATCGTGGCAATACCATCACAGAAAAATTCAATCTCATCTGCTTCCTGTGGCGTACAAATTGCAGTTGTTACAACCTGTTCTCCCTCATTAATGAATAACTCTATCGATTGTCTGTCCATGATAAACCGGAGTTTTAGGTTTTCTCCTTCTTCCGGCAGCTTCCACGTTCTCTGACATACTACATCTTTTGTCACACCACAATAAGTACGATCCACCTCCATAATTCCTTGTTTCCTATTATATGTATAGGTTGTCGTATATTCTTTATTGTGAGCCAATTCTATGCCAAAACAATCAAATTCGCCTGCTTTAATCTCTACGGTAAGGTCTAATATTCTTCCCTTTATTCCTTCAAGTTGAACTCTGCCGGAAATTTTTTGATTTTCAATATTGCACTCATTCTTACGATAATTTTTCAATTCAGCCACCGGAGATTGCAGTAATATACCATTTCTATATCGTAATTCTCTCGGTAATGTCATCATTCCCTGCCATATTTGATCATCTGGTATCATATTAGCATCCCAGGATTTCATCCATGCGATTAAAACACGTCTCCCATCCGGAAGTTCCGTTGTCTGCGGTGCATAAAAATCTAACCCATAATCTAATAACTTTGCTTCTTCCTTTTGAAATTCATGTGTATTTTCATTATATCTACCTGAAAAATATACGGAATTATGACCATTGTGAAATTTATATTTTTCCGCTTTCATATTTTGTGGAGAACAAATCAAAAAATAGGAATCATCTAATTCGAAGAAATCAGGGCATTCCCACATTGTTCCTATTTTTCCGGTGGTGTTTTCTGCTAATATAGTTTCAAATTTCCAGTTTTCCAGATCATCGCTTGAAAAAAGAACCACTTGTCCCTTTTCGTCTTTATTTTTATTTCCTACGACTAAATAATAAGTATCTCCCTTTTTCCACACTTTCGGATCTCGAAAATCAATGCGGTTGCATCCTTCTGGCAGCATATCACCTGTAATTACCGGATTATGCTCATATTTATTATAAGTTATTCCATCTCCATAGGCAATACACTGATTCTGTCGTTCTTCCGTTGTACCATCCGACATGTTCTGTTTACTTACTCCGGTATAAACAAGTACATGCTTTCCGTCTTTTTCAATCGCACTTCCTGAAAAACAGCCCATTCTGTCATATTCTTGATCCGGCGCCATGGCTGCCGGCATCATTTCCCAAGATATCATATCCTCTGAAATACTGTGTCCCCAATGCATAGGTCCCCAGTCTCGCGTATAAGGATGATACTGATAAAACAGATGTATCTTTCCTTGATAAAAAGAAAATCCATTCGGATCATTCATCCATCCAATCGGCGGTGTCACATGAAATAAAGGTTTTTCACCCTCTGGAATTCTTTTTTGCTCTTCTCTTTCATATTCCCGGGCTTTCTTTAATTCATCTTTCATAGTTTACTCCTTTTCTTCTAAATCTTCATTTGCTAAAGACGCTTGATACTGATCAAAATATTTTTGTTTTATTGCCAGATAATCAGACAGACCATACTGTTCCATTTTCTTTAAATAGCTATCCCATTCTTCTTCAATGTTTCCGTTCAAAATCCAGTCTGCTTTTTTCTGCTCCGCATATTTTTTTATATCTGTATCATACTGTGACACTTTATTCGTATCGTCAATGCTCATAAATACATTTGGATATACATATTTACTGTGCATATCTTTTAGATATGTTTCATGCATATTATCTAAACGCCATTTTGCATCTGCCGGTTGTGTCACATATACGTCATAATATTCATTTAATATTGCCAGCGGACCATTTACCGATTGAGCTTCTCTTACTTCTACCGGTGATTCTCCTCCAAGATCCATATGTTTCAACATTTTTTCTCCGGTTTCTGTTGTTGTCATTTCAAAAATGTTAAAAGAATCTTTTTCCCCATAAGTTCCCCAGTTATTCTGTGGAGATTGGAGCGGAGCATACATCTGGTCAATCCAGGCGGCAGCTAACGCTGTATTTTTACAACTTGTTGTCAAAACACATCTTCCTCGATCAAATCCACTCGTTTCACTATTGTTTTGCCGTGTTACATTGACTAGACCATCCGGTCCTGCCAATGCCGGAAGCATCACATAATCCTCGTAATTGTCAATGTTTGAAATATCCCATGTAAAACAAAGTCCATATCGATGACTTTTTCCTTTCGCTACATAAGTAGACCACTCCTGTGTGAAAGCTTCTGGATCTACCAGTTTTTGTTCCACGAGTCCATGCAGCCATTTAATACCTTCTTTATATCCTTCCTGTACAGTCGTATATATTACTTTTCCTTCATCAGTCACAGCAAAATGGTCTCCCGTATCTCCATACCCTTCACCAAATCCGTTGATTAAAATTCCAGGATCCTGATCCCCATTATTAATGATAAAAGACATTGGGATTACTTTTCCCTCGATGGCAAATTCTTTCTCTAGCTCTTCTGCATGATCTCTGAATGAAATCAACACTTCTTCCAACTCTTCTGTTGATTTCGGTATTTCCAATCCTAAATAATCCAACCATTTTTTATTAATATACGGAATATTGCCAATTGCCTGAATGGCTTCCTTTCCTTCCCCTAACTGTTCAATCCATGGGAAAGAATAGATATGCCCGTCAGGAGCCGTACACATGGTTCGATACTCTGGATATTTTTCAAAAACCTTCTGCAAATTAGGCATGTATTTATCAATTAATTTCTCAACAGGTATAATAATTCCCTGTTTCGCATAACGTAATATGTCATAGTCATTCATTCCCGCATTAAATAACCCATCCGGAAGATTTCCAAATTGTGCAAGCGCAAGGTTCTTTTTATCTGCAAACTGATCTGCAACAAAACATGTCCAATCAATATGTACATTTGTCTGTTTTTCTAATCTTTTAAAAATAGCTCTTTCATTTGGTTCCTGCGTAGATGTTGCCGGTGCGTTTGTAATGAATGACAACTCTGTTTTTTCTTTCAACGGAAATGAAACTTCTTCAATTGGAGTATCTGGATCAATTTCAGCTTCCATTCGTTCTCTTTTTCCACATCCTGCTGCTGAAATCATCAACATCAAAGAAAGACCTAGTGCAACGATTGACTTTATTCTTTTCTTCATTTTCAATTCCTCCTATTACCCTTTCACTGAACCAACCATAATTCCCTGATCAAAATATTTTTGGAAAAATGGATACATAATCAATAGTGGAAGGCTGGATACTACAATCGTTGCATATTTAAGTAATTCTGCAACTTTTGCCATTTCTGCTGTACTTTGAATATCAGCAATCATACCAGGCTGCGGTGTATTCTGAACTAAAATAGATCGCAATACTAACTGCAGCGGCTGCAAATCAGCATCATTCAAATAGATCATAGCGTCAAAATAACTATTCCACATTCCGACAAAAGACCATAATGCTAATACCGCAAGAATCGGCTTACATACCGGCAGCATAATTTTAAAGAAATGCTGTATTTCATTTGAACCGTCAATTGCTGAAGCTTCCCGTAATTCTTTTGGGATAGATTGATAGTACGTTCTTGCTAAAATCATATTCCATACATTAAATGCACCCGGAAGCAAAATTGCCCAAATCGTATTAACCATATGCAGCTGATTTACCAAAATAAATGTTGGAATCAATCCGCCTCCAAAGAACATTGTAATCAAAAAAAGTGCGTTGAAAAATTTTCTTCCTACAAATTCTTTTTTTGACATTGGATAAGCTGCCAGCATTGTCACAAAAACCGAAATCACTGTAAATGCTACTGAGTAAAAGAAAGAATTTAAAAATCCTCTCCATATCATTTCATTTTCCAACACTCTTTGATATGCATTCAATGTCCAGTTTTTAAAATTCAGACTGATTCCCTGACTATTCAATACGTTTGGATCCATAAAAGAAGCTACAACAACATATACAAGCGGAACAATTACTGCAAGGACAAAGATTCCAAGTATAAGATATCCAAATCCCAGAAGCAATTTATCAGATGTTCCAAGCTTCATTTTTCTTTTCGTTTCCATTCTGAGACCTCCTATAATCCTTCTCCATCATTCAATTTTTTTACAATCCAGTTTACCGCAATCAATAAAATTACATTGATAATAGAGTTAAACAATCCAACTGCTGTTGAATATCCATAATCTCCATTTAAAAGTCCGATTCGATATACATATGTAGAAAGAATTTCTGATGCAGGCAAGTTCATATCTGTCTGTAAGGCAAACGCTTTTTCAAATCCGATGCTCATAATATTTCCTGCCTGTAAAATAAATTGAATTACAATAATATTTTTAATCGCCGGAAGTTCGACATAGCGAATCTGCTGAAAAATATTTGCACCATCCACAATTGCCGCTTCTTCTAAATCTTTGCTCGCATTCGATAATGCAGCGGTATACATAATAGATGACCAGCCAGCCGTCTGCCAGATGCTGCTCGCAATGTAGATTGTTCGAAAAGATTCCGGCATTGTCATCCAGTTAGCTTCAATTCCTAATATTCCATTGATCGGACCGACAGGGGAAAGAAACATACGGACCATTCCACATAAAACAATTACGGAGATAAAATTCGGAGCATAGATTAATAATTGAATTTTCTTTCTTATTCCGGCTCTGCGAATACGATTTAATAGCAGTGCAAGAATAATCGGTACCGGAAATCCCCACAACAATCCATAAACACTTAGTTTCAAAGTATTCAATAAATAATTCATAAAATCCGGAGATGATAAAAATCTTCTAAAATACTCTAATCCTACCCATTTACTGCCGAAAACTCCATCTATGACATTATAATCTTCAAATGCAATCAATACCCCACTCATAGGAATGTATTTGAAAATAATTGTCAAAAGAAGTGCCGGCATCAAAAAAAACAGATATAGCTGCCAATTTTTCTTTACATAGCTCAATTTCTGTGCAAACGTTTGCTTTTTAGAAACAGCTTTCTTTTTTGTAACTGCTCTCATTTCAATTCTTCCTCCATTTTCTCATTTCTAAGCCGATTAAGTAACTGGTAAAGTAACCGGTTACTTTCTGACTTAATAGTACACAATAATATTAAGAATGTCAATATTAATTCCAATATTCCCACAAAAAAAATAACCGGTTACATAACCAGTTATTTTTACATTGCTTTTTCCTTTTCTTCTTGATATACTAAAAGGAGTTTATAGTACAGGAGTTTTAAATTATGGGTAAAAAGAATGTAACATTTGCAGATATTGCAAAATATACTAATTTTTCAAAAACCACAATATCACGATATTTTAATCAGCCTGACTCTCTAACCCTGAAGAATCAGGAAAAAATTGCAAAAGCATTAGAAGAACTGGGTTATCAAGAAAATAAACTTGCAAAAGTATTAGCAAATGGAAAAAGTGAATTTATTGGAATCATTATACCTAATCTGTATCTTCACTATTATTCTGAAATGTTAAATCAAATTTTATCCAGCTATTCAGATTATCATTATAAATTTCTTGTTTTTGTAAGCAGTGATAAAAAAGAATTAGAACAGCAATATTTAGATGAACTGATGGCATATAAAATCGAAGGGCTCATTATATTAAGTCATACCTTCTCTTCAAAAGAACTTGCTTCTTATCATATTCCAATAGTTGCAATTGAGCGGGAAGCAGAACACATCTGCAGTGTAAATACGGACAATTATATGGGGGCTGTGCAGGCAACGAATCTTTTGATACGAAATCAATGCGATATCCTCATCCATGTAAATGTTCCTGTCCCTGAGCAGATTCCCTCTTATAATCGTATCAGGGGCTTTGAAGATACTTGTAAAGAATACAATATTCCGTATCATTTAATGCTTCAAGATCTTGGTTATAATTATGAAACAACTTATAATGCAATCCGAAAAGTATTTGAACAGATTGATAGCTCTTATTCCGATAAGAAAAAAGGCGTATTCCTTGCGAATGACACTTATGCCAATATTTTTCTAAATCTAATTTTCCAAAAATACGGAAAACTGCCGGAAGATTATCAAATTGTTGGATTCGATAACTCTCCAATTGCCAACGAAGCAATCATCCCAATTACAACCATCGGTCAGCAAATTGATAAAATCGCAAAATCTGCTTTAGAACTTTTAGTTCTTCAAATGAATGAAATGAAAAAAAGAAAACCGACACCATTAAAAGAACCTATTCACAGACAAATTACACCTGTTCTAATTCGTCGTGAAACAACTGATGACTAAATTCGACTGAGAGGTTCGTATTTTAATGAAACAAGACCACCGGCTTTGGTATCCTACTTGAGGGTATCATATCACTTAGCCGGTGGTCTGTTTTGTATGAATATACTTTTCCTTTATTTCGTTATTTTCATTTTATATCATTTGGTTTTCGTAGTCTTGAAGTTCATGAAATATATTATCTATGAACACCAAATTTTCCCCTCAGTTCTGAAACAACTGCTTCCGCTGATTTGTAATTTCCCTTTGTCGCTGACTCTCTGGATTTCTCCAGTTTTTCTAAAATCTCCTCTTCCGTCATAGGATTATATGGACTTCGTACGATTCTTTTAATTTCAAATGGAAAACCATTATTTGCCACAGCTTGTGTTAAAAACATTCTAATCGCCGTAGTTGTATCTGTTCCAAGATCTTTAAAAAGCTGATCAGATTTCGTTTTTAGCTCATCATCGACACGAATTTGTATTGTACTTGACATATTTTACACCTCCGCCCTTGACTTAATCGTTATTCACTTTTTAATTTACGTAGATAGAAGATTTTCCCGGATTATATTTTCCAATGTCTCCGCCGAATGTTGCAGCGCTTCTTCCTCCTGGCTGTTCAAACTGATCGGCACTGTTCCTTCTATACCATCTTTTCCGACAATTGCAGGCATACTGAGAGCAATACCTGAAATTCCGTGATTGTCGTGTTGTATGCTCGATACCGGCAAAATCGTTTTTTCATCACGCACGATTGCCTCACAGATTCTTCGCACAGACATGGCAATGCCATAATATGTTGCCCCCTTCTTCTCTATAATATGGTAAGCGCTGTTTTTCACACCTTCCCCAATCTCTCTCATCGCTTCTTCATGACTCGTGTGCCCATTCAGTTCACAGAAATTCCGAAGCGGGATTCCCGATATATTCGCGCTGCTCCACGCCGCAATTTCACTGTCTCCATGCTCCCCGATAATAAATGCATGAACAGAACGGCTATCCACATGCAAATGCCGATGCTGCGCCGACAAATCCGCAACCGATAATTGCAGCTTTTCTGCTATTTATCTCTGCCATAATCCACCTCCCCAAAATAAAAAGCATCATCTGATTAGCTCATTCTGGCACAATCGTCCGGTGCTTCTTCTCCTATATTATCTGCATAAATCTATAAAATATATGTGTGTTCATTCACAAACATTTCGGATACTGCCGATGTTAACACCAGACTTGATATGAGCAGGCTTCCCGCTGTCAAACATGCAGCAACGCTTCTTCATGGCTCTTTACAACTTCTTCCAGACCCCAGAGCTCTATTACCCGATCAATTTCTGCAAAACCCTCACGAAAGACCCTCAAAAAGTTTGGCAACCCATCACGAAGTTTGATTATCCAAATTTTTCAAGTAGGTTTTTCGCAAAAGAAAAGAGGTGTCGCAATTTGCTAACACCTCAGTATCTTTCAATATTTTCATTGAAAATTACAACCTATAAAGGCTTTTTTGTTCAATAAATTTTATCCTGCAATATATAAATCTTCAATAATAGCCGCATGGATTTTGGATTCACTGAGTCCAAAATCTTTAAGAACACTTGTACTATATATTATCCTTCAACCCATAACACTGGTACAACATATCTGTCATTTTCTGCTTATCTGTTTCTCTTATACCCAAGGACTTTAAATCCACTGTTTCATCAGCTATTTCAGATAAGAACTTTTTCATATCCTCTGCTATTTCCGGACTGAGAACTTGCCTTGTATTGGCTGTGATTAACTGTGCTAATCGGAACACATCGTTTTTATGTTTCTTTATATTTTTTCTATCAACCTGCTCTCCATTCAGCTTGCGTTCCTTTAAATCCAACCATGCTTTCGCCTTAAATGGTATCAGACAAGTCGGACTTAATACCGGAATGCCATCAACTATCATTTGTCCGGTTTTTAGCAATTCATAATACGCTTCATTTAAAAGGATTGCCGACAAACTGGAGATTTCATCATCTATCGGAAGCGGTGTGAGAACTGCATCATCTTCCAATATAATAAAATCCGGATTTCTGGAAAATATCTCTATCATATATGGATATTCTTTACTTTTCGGAGATGTGAAAAGATAAAACTGTGCATTTCCGGTGCTTTTATTCAAATGCTCATATCCTGCTTCTGTGACATACTCCCAAAACTGCCTGCCAAACTCCGCTGTTATGGATTCAACAATCAATACAATATCTACATCTTTTGTAGCACGAAACGGTAATTCTTCGTTTTCCATAATCAAATCGCAAGCTGTCCCACAGATGATGACATATTGATTTTCAAAACCCTGAAATCTTTCCTTAAATTTTGTAAATCCGCTGACCATTACTCCTGCAACCTTCTTTCCTGCAATTCATCTACTGCTTCTTCAATTCTTTCATCGTTTGTATCTCCAAAAGATAAAACAACGGAAATATCATCAGCACTGTTATCCTCTGAAAATTGTTTCGGGCTGTATGCCCATAATTCAAGTCTTACCTGCTTATCCGGGTCTATCAATTCATCGGTTAGCAAGGTTTTATCATAATCTTTCTCACTAATTGCATAGGTAGCAACTCGGCTTGGATTTAACATTGTTTTTTCAGAAAGTGCCGTTTCCCCTGCAAAGACCATATTTTCCGTAACTTGCGTCTTATCTATATATCCTGCTTTGCGGACAGGAGTCGTCAAATATACTTTTGCTTTTTCAAATAATTCATCTCGCTTATATTTTGACTCAATAAACTTGTTGACACCGTCTTTTGCTACCAAAAACAAATCCGTCGTTTCCAACTGCTTTACTGCTCTGGTCAAGGTCATTGCTGTAAATGGAAGCACTTTTCCGGCTTCTGAAATATACAATCGTTTTTTCTTACTATACAGATAAAACAAAAACAACTGCTGCGTGGAATAAACAAACTTACCCCTTAATTTTTTGGGGTCTTTCTCATCAGAAAGCATTGTTCCGATGAAAGGAAGAAAGACCTGCTTATCAGTAATAAACGGTATATTATTTTCTATAAGGCTTTTTCTTCGATAATTTGATACCGTTGCAAGTTCAAATACAACTGGTACATTATCAATCTGCTGTATTTTTGTAATTTGCTTTTTCAGTGCCGGAAGTGTTGCAAGCTCTTCTGTCGGAATAAGCATTATGCAACGTTTGTTTCCAATATATGCTGTTTGAAAATCATAACTTCCAGCGATATAAACAGGTAAAGAATCCTGATGTTTCCATGCTTCACATTTTATAGAAATCCCGAATACGCTTGTAAGCATATTTCTCATTCTCCTTTTAACTCAATTTATTTCATTTTAACTTAATCAATGTTAAAAGTCAAGTTTTTAAGTTATTTTGAATTTATGCAGACAATCTGCACAAACTTCTTTCATAAGCAAATTTTCCACTCATCGAGTGGAAATTTTACAATAGCGGCTCTAATGTCGCCAAATCGTTAATACCTGCAATCACTCTCGCACCGGAGCATATCGGGCATTTTTCTCCATTAAAACGAGCCTTAACGCTTGTCTGCCATTCGTGACCGCAAGCACCTCTCCACCATACTTTTTTATTTGAACCGAAAGTAATCTCATCAGGTTTAAGCGGTAAGTTCTTCTCTGACCACTCAGGAACAAGTTCCGGGCGTACTTCTGCTAAACTGTTATTCATAGCCAAACCTCAACCTCCTTGTGCTTAGAGTATATGAAGTTTTAGCTTTATCTTGTAGTTTGCGAATATCCGTATAAATAGAAAAAAAACTTTGAGAAAAGGATTTCTCCTCTCTCAAAAGGCAAGGTAACATTATTGATTTATCAGTTTAAAGATATCCTCTTTCTTTCACTAATTTATTCCAATATCTTGCAGTATCATATTTAGATTTAAAATAGAACTTTTTACAGCTCTTCCATATTTTAAAATGGGCAATCCCGATTGGAATTGCCCACTCATTGTACTAATTATGCGATTTTTTCTTGCTTGCA
Source organism: uncultured Lachnospiraceae bacterium (assembly GCA_958446945.1). Taxonomy (GTDB): domain Bacteria; phylum Bacillota; class Clostridia; order Lachnospirales; family Lachnospiraceae; genus UBA9414. Next base: position 11,215 of record CAUCYJ010000073.1, read on the forward strand.
CCGATTTCTGCATCAATTGATGTAAGTTTGATGTAAATCGCTGTTTTTTTAGTTTTTTATCAAATGAAGTACGTCCCGTCTATTTGGTAAAACGGTACATCTTTACATCATCTTAATACAACTTCGCTCCTGCCGGAATCTTGTCATCCAGGATCAGAACATTCAGTCCTTCTCTTCCTTCTACAAGGTGTGTAGCGGAGATGATCATACCGCAGGAATCAATTCCCATCATCTTACGCGGTGGGAGGTTTGTGATTGCAAGCAATGTCTTTCCAACTAATTCTTCCGGCTCATAGTAATCGTGAATACCGCTTAAAATCACACGGTCTGTGCCTGAACCATCGTCGAGAAGGAACTTCAGAAGTTTCTTACTCTTCGGAACTGCTTCACATTCTTTTACTTTTACAGCACGGAAATCTGATTTGCTGAATGTATCGAAATCAACCATATCTTCAAATAATGGTTCTACTTCTACATTAGAGAAATCAATCTCTACTTTTGCCGGAGCTGCCTCTTCTGCAGCTGCTGCTTTTGTTTCTTCTGCCTTTACAGCTGTCTCTGCTGAAGCTTTCTGTGCAGCATTGTTAGCTTCATTCTTAGCAGCGCCCTGTGACTTCATTGTCGGGAAAGATTTCACATTTTCTTCATGATTCTTCGGGATGCGTCACTGTACTATATTTTCTAAATTTATAA
>CAUCYJ010000074.1:0-11906 GCA_958446945.1 uncultured Lachnospiraceae bacterium
GTATATATTTTTATATTTATGTTGACAGTATCCGGCTGTGTCAGAAAAGGAAAAGAACAGGACAAGGTATATCAGGAAACAGGAATGTTCGAGTGGTCAGAGGAAGCTGTTTGTGAACCGGAGGAGGCACTTTACCTTGCAAAAGAGCTTGGAATTACCAAGTGGTATCAGGAGACAAATGGAATGACAGAAGTGGAGGCTACAGGAAAATTTGTAAAAGCCTTACACAATAGGAAGATAGAAGTGTATGCACTCCTTGGCGCTGTAGAATGGGGATATGAAGAGGATGGAGCAACGCTGTTGGCACATCTGGAAAAAATCGTTCAATATAATGTACAATCTTCAGAAAAAGAGAAGTTTGACGGAGTTATGTTGGATATAGAACCGTATATATCGGATTCCTGGAAAGAGAATCCGGAAGAGTATATGGACAGATATATAAGCTGTATGAAAAAAGGATATAAATTCGCTCAAAAAAATCATCTCCGTACAGCGATTTGTATACCACGGCATTATGACAATCAGGGATTGACGTCAGGGCTTGAAGAACTAATAAAAGAGACTTGTGATGAAGTAGCGGTTATGAATTATAGCTGCGGTAATGAAATCGAGGCAATCAGAACAGAGGCTGCGCTTTCTGAAAAATACGGAAAGGAGTTACATTGCATATTGGAGTTTCAGGAGGTTGGAAAGCATGGTCTTACAGAAAATAAAACTTATCGGAATAAGGGAATCGACAATGCGAAAGAGACTTGGGAGAAACTTCAGAAGGAATATAAAAATATAAATGTGACCAGAGATTATCATTGGAGCAGACCCGTAAGAGAGATGTTGGAGGAAAAGAATGCAGATTAAAAAGGTGTTTCGTCAGGAAAGAAAATTTCTAATAAGCGGGGAACAGTATTATCGTTTTAGCCGTCAGTTTGCTGAACTATTTAAAGAAGATTCTCATAACGGTAAGGATGGATATATGGTACGTTCCCTGTACTTCGATACATTGGGAAACAAAGATTTTGAAGAAAAATTGGCGGGTGTTGAGTGTCGCAGGAAAATGCGTCTGCGGATTTACAGTCCTCAAAGTAGGACAGCACTTTTAGAGATGAAACAAAAACAGGGAAGTAATCAGTTGAAGCGTTCCCTGACTATTTCCAGAGAACATGCTGAAGAATTAATGAAGGGACATTATGAAGTACTTCTTGAATATAGTGATCCTTTCGCAACGGAATGTTATGGTGTTCTTAAGACGAATTGTTATATACCGAAAGTCATTGTTGAATATAAGAGAATGGCGTTTGTTTTCAAAGAAAATGACACAAGGATTACCTTTGACAGCAATATATCAGCGTCAAAATTAACTGGAAGATTTTTGGAAGAATATGCAGGCTGTTTTCCAGTTATACATCCAGGGTGTGTAGTAATGGAGGTGAAATATAACAATTTTCTGTTGGCTTATATAAAAAATATTTTGCAAATCAGTAATAAAAGTGAGACGGCAGTCAGTAAATATGCACTTGCCCGTCAGGCAGTTTTTAGATTTTAAGGAGGAGAGAGTTAAATGAGAAGTTTTTTAAATGAATTAATTCAGCAGGTAGAAGTTTTAAGTATGACAGAAATATTAACACAAATTCTTGTTGCTGCGGCGTTGGGATTTGTGATTTATCTTTCATACTATATGTCACATACAGGTACAATATACAGTCGGAAGTTTAATACAAGCCTCGTTGTACTTGCTGTTCTGACAACAGTAGTTATGACGGCAATCGGTAATAACGTGGCGTTATCGCTCGGTATGGTAGGTGCTTTGTCAATTGTCCGTTTTAGGACGGCTATCAAGGATTCGAGAGATACGGTATATATTTTCTGGACAGTAGTAGTTGGTCTTACATGTGGAGTTGGAGATTACATAACAGCGGGAATCGGTAGTGCAATTGTATTTCTGATACTTCTCGTTCTTGGCAGAATTAAGAATGAAAGTCGTATGCTTTTGATTGTTCGGGGAGCAAGAAGTACGGATAAAAGAATTATGTCTGTTGTTAGTGAATATTTTTCACGGAGAATTGATCTGCGAGTTGAAAATACCACCGAACAGACAGTAGAACTGATTTATGAGATTCCGCTGAAAATATTTGAGAAAGCAAGCAACCGCGCAGAGAGTATTGCGGACTGCCTATATGAGATTGAACACGTGGAATATGTGAATGTAGTTGCTCAGGATGATGATATTAGTAACTAATAGTGTTAGTGTGTCATTCTTGAAACAGTCAAAGGAGGAATATTTTGAAAAACAAATATTGGGTACTGATTATAGCAGCACTTACAGTAATCGGTACGTTTTGGACTCAGATAGAACTGGGAGGGAAAAAATACAGAACACATCAACATAAAGAATATCTTTCAGTAGAAGATACAATCCCGGATGTACAGGAAGCCATAAATGCGGAACAAATATCAGAATCTCAGTATAACAGCGAGGCAGTAGACATAGAAAAATTAAAAACGCATTTGCCCGTGGTTAAAATAGAAACCTCTGAAGAAATTCCTGGAGTGCCATATTATGAAGAAGGATATTCACATAGAAAATATACGACTACGTCAGAAGGAGAAAGTGAACTTGCCGCAACGATGCAGATTATTGACAATCTGGATACATATAATACGGTCAATGACAAACCCGCAGTTAGTACAAGTATAAGAATAAGAGTCCGGGGAAATACCTCGAGATGGTTTGATAAAAAATCTTACGCTGTTACGACAGTAGATGGAGATGGTACTGAGCAGGATAGAAGGATAATGGGTATGGAGGCGGCACATGACTGGGCACTCCACGGCCCATTTTTAGATAAAACTCTGATGCGTAATTATATAGCTATGAATTTTTCTGGTGAGCTTATGGATTTTGCACCAGATGTCAGATTTTGTGAGGTGATTCTGAACGGGGCGTATCAGGGAGTTTATGTGATGATGGAAACTATCAGCAGGGGTAAAGGAAGAGTGGATATAGCGCGCCCAAACTTAACGAAAAATGTTACAGGCTACATTGTAGAAATTGATAATGCTACAAGTCTTCCGGTATCTGCACTGAATAATTTTACAAAATATGTATCTGTACTTAGAAAAGATTCATTTTTTGATCTTGTTTATCCGGGAGAAGAGCAGATTACACCTGCAATCAAGGACTACATTGAAAAAGATCTTAGCAAATTTGAAAAAGCGTTATATTCTTATGATTACGATACGCTTGCTTATGGATTTAATAATTATGTCGATATTGAAGAATTTGCTGACTATTTTATTATTGCAGAAGTATTTCTTCAGCATGATACGGGGAATCTGTCTACTTATTTTTATAAAGATGTAAATGGAAAAATCAAGCCATGTGTATGGGATTTTAACAATGATCTCGGCAATATAAGTACGGACAACGAAGATGACTTTCATATACGACAGTTTGTTTCTGTACAGGCACCATGGTTCTGGATGATGATAAAAGATGAGAACTATATCAATTTAATTATTGATAGATATAGGGAATTCCGACAGGGAATATTAAGCAATGAAAATATTTTGCAGTATATACAGGATGTAACGGAATATCAGGGAGAAGCTGTGGACCGGAATTATGCTGTATGGGGATATAGCTTTAATTCCGAGAATCTCGACAGTCGAAACAAGCTTCATCCAGATGAAAGAAATCCGGAAAGCTACGAGGAGGCTGTGGGTCAGATGACGGATGAGCTGATCGGGAGGTTGGAGTGGTTGGATGAGAATATTGAGGTATTAAAACAATACTGTCATGAATCTGCCGTTAAAAAATTTAACCACTGATCAGTTTTAACGGAAAAAGATGAGCTGTTTAAGATTACAGGAGATACATATGAAAAAGTTTATTATAGCATGTACAGCAGTCATTATAGCGGTGACCTGCTGGATGTTTGTTTCTGACAGGATAGGGAGTACCCTTAGTTTTAACATGAATAAAGAGGTTAAAACGTTTACAACAGTTTCAGACAAGGAGATTCTTGTAGATACTGGGAACGGAATGGAACCATTTGAAATACGCGGTGTTGATATGGGAGTGGGAATTCCAGGTCATTTTGCCACGGATTATGCTATTGATAAGGAAACCTATCTGAGATGGTTCCGGATGATTAAGGATATGGGAGCCAACTGTGTGAGGGTGTACACCCTGTTACAGGATGATTTTTATGATGCTGTCTGGGAATTTAATCATGATAATCCCGATCCACTTTATATTATCCATGGAGTATGGATCGATGATTATGTTCTTTACTCACACAGAGATGCTTACAGCAAAGATTTTCTTAATGAGTTTCTGAGGGATTCCAGGATTCTGGTGGATATGATACATGGAAATAAGAGGTTTTCACTAGGAGAAGATCTTGGGAGCGGGAGTTATACAAAAGATATTTCTCCATGGGTGTTGGGATATATCCTAGGTGTGGAGTGGGAAGATACAACAGTTGCTTTTACGGATCATATGCAGGAGGAAAGGGATTCGTATGAGGGGAAATATATGCGCACGACAGAAGAAGCAACGCCTTTTGAAACAATGCTTGCGCAGGTAGGGGATAAAATTATAGAATACGAAACGGAAAAATATTCAAGTCAGCGTCTGATTGCTTTTTCTAACTGGCCAACAACAGATCCGCTTGAGTGGAATCAGACTGTAGAATGGTATTTTAGAAAATTTGAACAGGTGGATGTAGAGCATATAAAAACGACAGATGAGTTTCTATCAGGACAGTTTGCGTCTTACCATATCTATCCGTATTTCCCGGATTATCTCGGATTCATGGATGTTCTGGGAATGAAGATTGAAAGCAGAGAAGAATTTACAGACGAAGACGGGACGTTTAACTCATATAGGGCATATCTGACTGCAATAAACGCACATCATACCATGCCGGTTATTATCTCGGAATATGGAGTTCCTTCATCGAGAGGAAGAGCGCAGTCGGATCGAAATACAGGGCGTTCACAAGGTGGGATGAGCGAGGAGGAACAAGGAAAAGCACTAGTACAGTGCTACAAGGATATCATGGCATCAGGGTGCGCAGGATCTGTAGCGTTTACTTGGCAGGATGAATGGTTCAAGCGAACGTGGAACACTATGGCTTATACGGATTTGACAAAGACGTGTTACTGGAGTGACTATCAGACGAATGAACAGTATTTTGGTATTCTGTCTTTTGATCCGGGTGAAGTAGAGAGTGTCTGCTATGTTGACGGAGATGTTTCGGAATGGGAAGAAACAGATATAGTGATGGAGACGGATACCATGTCGCTTAGTTGCAAGTATGATGAAAAATATGTTTATTTCAGAGTTCACAAAGATGATTTTCACTTTGGAAATGAAACACTTTATGTTCCGATTGATACGACACCAAAATCAGGAAGCACAGCATGCGACGGTATAGCGCCGCTATTTGAACAAGAGGCGGATTTTGTACTGATTATTTCGGGGCGGGAGGATACCAAAATTCTTGTACAGGAAAGATATGAAGCGCTAAGAGCGATGTATTCTCAGAGAGTTTATGGTGAAGACGCATATCTAAATGTCCCTGAAAAAGATACTGGAAAATTTGTTCCGATACATCTGATGCTGCAGGTTGCAAATGATCCAAGTTTTGAAATCACCCCTGAAGGGTTTGAAAGTGCAGAAACTTTTGATACAGGAACACTTACGTATGGAAATGGGAATCCGGATTCGGCGGATTTCAACTCATTATCTGATTTTATTGTAAATGGGGATGAGATTGAGATCAGATTACCATGGTCTTTGTTGAACTTCTATAATCCTTCGGAGATGGTGATCCATGATGATTACTATGAAAATTATGGAATAGAAGGAATAGAAATTTCAGAGATGTATGCCGGTGTAGGGACAGATGCAAATGTGCAGTTTCCTATTAAACTGGGAACGGTTGAATTGAAAGGATGGGGCACAAATCCCACATGGCATGAACGATTAAAACAAGGATATTACGATCTGCAGGAATTGTGGAAGGATAAGGATTAAATCCTAAAGGGTGGTTAATATATGAAAGGGCGATAGTTTTCATGGTATTTCAAGTAAATTTGTTAATTTATTTATATATGGCCATATGTATATGTCTTTTATTGTTTAATTTGGTTTATTTCGCCAGAGACTTTTTTAAGAGAAAAAGAGATCCTGAAATGGTAAGAAAGTATATGAACAAACTTTGTGAAATGCTTGAAACATCAGGAGTCGAAAAGATATCCCAAAAAGAAGAAAAATTCTGGACTAGAAAATTGAGCAAAAGCTCTGGACTTATTTTATTCCAACAGGCAGTAGAAGAACTGGAAGCGAAGGGAAAACAGGAAGATATAGAAAAATGGGTCAGAAATAACAGAGATCTGTTCTATAAGCTCAGTAGTGCTTATATGAAAAAAAGAGGCATGGAGAAAGCACTTATGGCATACATCATAGAGCAGCATCATCTGTGTGGTCCGGGAGCCAGAGACCCGTTTGCACTTCAGATGGAATGGCTTGTATCGGATCATTCTATCTACTGCCGCGAAAATGCACTCTATGCCTTGTATGCTGGCGGACAGCCTGAACACGTGATAAAAGCATATCATATTTTGACTAGAATGCGGATAGAACACAGCTCAAAAATGGTAACAGATGGCTTGCTTTCTTTTCAAGGAGACAGGGAATTGCTGGCTGAAGAATTATGGAAAAACTGGACTCATTATTCAACATATTACAAAATATGTTTTGTAAACTTTTTCCGAATGATATCCGGAAACTTTACCGAACGACTACTTATTGTTCTTAAAGATGAAGAAAATGACAGAGAGCTTCGACTGGCAGTAATTCGTTATTTTCGAAAGTATAAGTATGACAAGGCGTGGGAATATCTGTGCTGTCTGGTTGAGGAGTGGCGTGAATCAGATTGGGAATATGCTGCGCTTAGTGCACTGGCCCTTGAATCGTATCCAGGGAAAAGGACTATAGACGCGTTGAAAAAAGGCTGTGAAAGTCGAAACTGGTATATTCGCTATAATAGTGCTCAGTCTCTTGGAAAATTAATTGATCACGAACAAAAAGGAAAGCTCATACAGAACGAAAAAGATATATATGCAAAAGAAATGATGGCATATAAATTTATGGGAACGGAGGAAAGTACAGATGATGGATGCGATTAAACTATTTTTGTTTTTTGTTGACGTTTTTTTTGTTATTTATTTGATTGGTTATAGCACTTTCCTTTTTTTGTCAGTTGTTGTAGGAGCATCGGAACTTTACGAGAAACGAATGGACGAAAAGATGAAAGGAACACTCCGTCATGATTTTTATATTCCCATCAGTATAATTGTTCCTGCACACAACGAAGAAATGACAGTTGTAGATACGGTTTTTTCACTTTTGGAACAGGATTATAAACTTTATGAAATTATCGTTGTAGATGATGGATCAACAGATCGAACAGTAGAATATCTGGTGGATTCTTTCCACATGAAAAGAATAAATAGGCCCATCAGAAAAAGAGTTCACTGCAAGAAGGAGCAGGCAATTTATGAAACAGTCTATAATGGGATTTTCATTACTTTGGTTCAAAAAGAAAATGGAGGTAAGGCAGACAGCCTGAATATGGGAATTAATATATCAAATTATCCCTATTTTATTTGTATGGATGCGGATTCGATGTTGCAACGTAATTCTCTTTATGAAATCGCAAAACCGATACTGGAAGATGATAAAGTAGTAGCCTGTGGCGGGCAGATTGCTGTATCTAATGGTATCCGATTAGTAAAAGGCGAAGTAAGTGACTATAGTATGCCTAAAAAGTTGATCGTAGCAATGCAGGTGCTTGAATATGAGCGTTCGTTTCTTGCTTCCAGAATCTTTATGAACCGCTATAACGGAAACCTGATTATATCAGGGGCATTTGGCATATTTAAAAAAGAAACAGTTCTTCTTGCAGGTGGATATGACGATTCCACAATGGGAGAGGATATGGAACTTGTTGTGAAGCTTCATGTTTTCTGCAGATCAAATCATATTGATTATTCTATACAGTATGCGCCAGACGCAATCTGCTGGAGCCAGGTACCGAGAAATCTCAAAGATTTGATAAAACAAAGGAGACGATGGCATATCGGGCTTTTTGAAAGTCTGACAAAGTATAAAAATGCAGTAGGGAAAAAAGAGTACGGACTTTTAGGGGCGGTTTCGTTTCTATATTTTTGGATTTATGAACTGCTTTCGCCGTATATTGAAGTCTTTGGAATACTGACGATTATCCTTTCATATGTGGTAAATCTGGTTAACGAACCTTTTATGATATTGTTTTTTTTGGTATATGCAGCATTTGGGTGCATTCTTACGCTTATATCATTTTTCAGTCGACTGTATATGAGAAAAATGCGCATATCATGGAAGGATGTGTTGAAAGCCATACTTTTAAGTGGATTTGAACTGATAGGACTGCGATTTATTCTTATGATTGTGAGGATGAACGCGCTGATCGGGTATCGGAAATACAAAGATACATGGGGAACTCTTGAAAGAAAGAAGCTTAATAGAGAATAGTATGATATCGGTGGAGAAGGTTATATGAAAGATGGAAATGAAGGACACGGTATGAACAAGAAATACGAGAAATTTAAACTGGCAGTAGGAACAACTTTTGCGTTTTTTATTTTGGTGGCAGTAATGGGTATTGTTTTCGTTCAGAACCGTTATGCTGATGAAAATATACTTGAAGATGAACTATTGGAAATTCAAGGAGATGAAAAATTTCATTATGTAGAAACCGGTATAACATATTGGCAGTATAAGGATACGGAAGGAGAACCGTCGATTGATAGCAACGGAAAACGCTGGAACGAAGCTGGATATCTGACAGAAGACTGGAAAGAGGCCAAGGGAAGTTTTGGGAGTTATTATGGAGAACTGAATGATCGTGTGGGAGGAAAATATCCCTCGAATCTGCTGAACTATTATTCTGCTAAAAAGAAGGCTTTGCCAGTATATTATTTTAGAACAGAATTTGAGGTGGACGATGCCAGAGAGATATTTCAGCTTTCAGGAGAAATACAGTTTGATGATTCTGTAATCATATATCTGAATGGAAAAGAAATATACAAAGATAATGAACCGACAGAAGGTTATGACCCAGGAACCGGGTATGGAGCGAAAGAGGGAGTAGAAACATCTTGGAACAGGGTTTTTTCAGTAGAAAATACTACTGCACTAAAAAACGGAACAAACTGCATTGCAGTTGAGGTTCATCAGATACATGAAGACAGCTCTGATGTCTATTTTGACTTTAAGGAGTTTAAAGGAACGCCGGAATGGAATGAAGTGGAAACACTGGATGCCGATGGTCTTATCCTTCAGCCGGGTGATACAAACAACCAGATGCTGGTTAATTGGCTTACGCCTCAAAAAGGAGGTTATGATGTACAATACTGTAGAAAAGTAGATGACTTCTACAATTATACAGAGTTGGAAATGGAACGAGTTGAGATAGAAGGGCAGTATTGTTATAAGGCAAGATTATCGAATCTTCGAGCTGGTGAAACTTACAGCTATCGATTATGTAACAGAAAAAATGGTGCACATTCAGAAGTTTTTAATTTTACGACTGCAAAACAGGGAGAGGGAGTAAAGTTTTTATTTGTCGGAGATCCTCAGATTGGTGCCGGCGAAAGCGTACAGCAGGATGGAGAAGCGTGGAAGAGGACGCTGGAGGTGGGAAAGCACATTCTGCCGAATGCAGAATTTCTGATATCGGCAGGCGACCAAAGTGACAGTTCGAAAACGGATATAGCAATAGAAGAATACTATGAATTTAGAAGTCCGGATGAACTGAAAAATATACCAGTGGCGGTAAACAAAGGGAATCATGACACCGTAAAGGAGATTTATGAAGAGCAGTTTATGCCTCCAGGTGTATGGGATGATGCGAACTACTATTTTGCCCGTGACGGAGTTCTGTTTTTCGCATTGAATTCAAACAGCGGCAGTTACGCAACTCAGATAGAATATTTAAAAAAGGCGATTCAAAATACAAATCCGGAATGGATTATTGTTACTATGCATTATTCAATGTTTAGCGCAGGACCGCATTCAGATGAGGAAAAAATACTGAATCTCCGAAAAGTGTATAACGAGGCATTTTCTGAATTGGACGTAGACCTTGTATTGTCCGGTCATGATCATCTGTATGCGAGAACATACCTAATGAAAGGAATGAAGTCCACCGGAAATGCGTCCGGACTAAAAAAACAGGGGGAAACGCTATATCTGTCCGGAACATCTTCTACTGGAAGCAAGTTTTATGAGAAGGAGAGTGGAAAAAAAGGCTATATTGCCTTTTATGATGGAGAAACAGAAAAAACACCTCTGATTTCTGCTATTACAATACAGGGAAAGACACTTACAATCAAAACTGTGCGTACCACGGATATGAGTGTTTTTGATGAAATTACTATTAGAAAATAATTTTTTGTTCTGGAAGTGAAATGTTATAAATTGGATTGCACCAAATCGCTGCGCAATGGCCTGCCAAGGCTATGGCGCAGATTTTTATCACAGGAAATACAGGAATTGATGCTTTGCACTATACGGTGAGAAATGATTTTTATCATCCGGAGATAGAATGGGCAAAAGGCAGCAGACTGATTGCTGTGACAGCACACAAAAGGGAGAATCTGGGAGAACCCATGCGTGATATGTTCCGGGCTATACGCAGGATCGTGGAGGAATTTACAGATGTGAAGGTTATTTATCCTGTACATTTGAATCCGCAGGTCAGAAAAATTGCAGATGAGGAATTCGGTGGATGTGAGATAATACATCTGATCGAACCGTTAGATGTGGTAGAATTCCATAATCTGATGAAAGCCAGTTATCTGATCATGACAGACAGTGGCGGAATCCAGGAAGAAGCTCCTGCACTGGGAAAACCTGTACTGGTCATGAGAGATACAACAGAACGTCCGGAAGGTGTGGAAGCCGGAACCTTAAAGCTTGCAGGCACGAAGATGGAGGATATTTACAGAGAATGCAGGAGGCTTCTTACAGAGCCGGAGATTTACAGAAGGATGAGTGAGGCCAGAAATAAAGAATTGCCCCATGACTGAAACAGAGAAAAAAGCTGTTGGCAGATATCTGGACTGGCATACCGGGATTTTGCTGGAAACAGATGGGAAAATGGGAATCTACAGGAAAGAGAGTGGGAAACTTATTTATAAAGAAAAGGCTGATTCCGAAGACGGGTATCTTGGTATGTATCTTTTTCTTATGGGAAAATATCCGCTATATACAGGCGAAGCAGGATGGATATGCATGGAATGTGAGAAACTGTATGGATTATATGAAAGAAAAATAAAAACAGGATTTATACTGTGTGCATGATTTTGCGCGGAATGAATAAACTAATAATAAAGAATAAAAGAGGTACTGCTAAACAGCGGTGCCTCTTTTCGACATAAGAATGATTACCGGAGTAAGCAGAATGATCATATTATCCAGGAGGGCAGATTTATGTGGGGATTTATAGTGGCATTGATTTCAGGGGCACTGATGAGTATTCAGGGTGTTTTTAACACGGAGGTGACAAAGCAGACCAGTCTCTGGGTATCAACCGGCTGGGTGCAGCTGTCAGCTTTTGTAGTCTGTGTTCTGGCCTGGCTTTTCACAGGACGGGAAAGTGTAGCTGCACTCTGGCAAGTGGACAATAAATATACACTCCTTGGTGGTGTGATCGGAGCGTTTATTACAATTACAGTAATCCAGAGTATGGGAGCACTTGGACCGGCAAAGGCAGCAATGCTGATCGTTATTTCGCAGCTGGCAGTTGCTTATGTAATTGAATTATTTGGATTGTTTGGGGTAGATAAAGAACCCT
>CAUCYJ010000075.1:0-11818 GCA_958446945.1 uncultured Lachnospiraceae bacterium
ATTGAGGAAGGCGCGTTAAAAGCGGCGGTGACTTTGTCAAGCCTTTTATCAGTTCACTGTCTTTTCCGAGTTTTTTTGCCCTCTCTGTCAGAGCTGTTCCACCGGCTTCAAGCTTTGCTGCACCGGCTGTAAAAGATGCCGATGCTCCCTGCAGCGCCTGTGCCACCTGGCCTCCCTCTGCAAACGGATTTGCGACAGATACTTCCGGAAGATCTACAGATACACTTCCCACTTCCACTGTAGCGGCAGAAGCGCTTACTTCATTTCGCACTGTTGCCGCTGCCGCTTCTGCTACAGCTTCGTCTGTGCCTGCAGCAAGAAGCTGACTTTTTACTTCTTCCGCTGCTTTTTCTGCACGTGCATTTACTTCATCTGTCTGCGCCTGCAGTTTTTCATTTGCTTCCTGCTCTGTTTTTGCAAGCGCTGCATTTACCTGATTCTGTGTATCTGTCTCTGCTGCCTGAAGTTTTGCATTAACTTCTGCCACAGATTGATTTATCGCACCAGAAGCGGTTGTCAACACCTTGCTAAGTTCTGTTAGCTGCTTGCCTGATGTATTCATTCCTGCTCCGGCTTCCTGCATCGCTTTCGCTCCGTTTTCAATTCCGGAAGCAGCTTGAGTAATTGCTTCCTTTGCAGTAGTTAATCCCTTTCCAAGTAACTTCATTTGTTTTGATAATGTTTCCAAATTTTCAGCACTCATCATTGGCGCAAGCTGTTTTGTTTCTTCATAAATCTTCTTTGCTCCAACAGCAAGCTGCTCTGCTCCAGCCTCCAGTCCTTTTTCTCCAAACGCCTGATTTTGAAAAGCAGTAATTCCTTCTGACAATTTTCTCACATTTTCTGATAATACCGGAAGTTTCTGATTCGCTCCCTGCTGAATTGTTCCAACACCTTCGACATATGCTGCAATTCCATCAGACAGTGTAGAAGCGCCCTCTGTATAGGCTGCTACTCCCTCCACTAGCTGTCCAGTTCCCGATGTATAAGTCTGTAGGCCTCCGTACAATGTTTTGGCGCCTGTATTTACCTGGCTGGCTCCCGCTGCCAGTGTATCGATTCCTGAAGCAAATTCAGATGATTTTTCTTTTAATGTCCGTACTCCGTCTGCCAGTGTAGAACTGCCGTCTACAAGCTTAAGTGAAGCATCTGTCAATTCATTTACTTTATCCGTTAGTTCATCCAGATTGTCCGCATCACTTAATCCAAGCTCTGCAAATGCATCTGCACTGCCTACCGTAAAAATAGAACCCATTTCAAATTCTGTTACATCTGCCGTAATTGTTAAACTTTCCGGAATTTCAAGCGTATCCTCATCTGTCAGATCAAGGCTTTCTGTCAATCCCGGAAGTACTGCTCCTGCCACAATCTGTCTGCTTGCATCAGAGATTACTTTTCCGTGGTCAATCTCAATATTTTTGAAATGCTCTGTCGGGAAAATGCCTCCTGTCAGCATTAAAAACGGTACACACATTTCTGTCTGCGTTCCATTTACATCTACTATCTGGCGCGTCCGGTTTGTATAAGTAATCTTCATTTCCATATGACCGCTCTTACCTGCCATCTCTTCCGGTGTCATTTCTCTTCCGTCCAATGTATAAGTAATCTTCATCGTTACCGGAAGTTCCTTTTGGCTTTCTCCCTGATAATAAATATCTTCTCCTGCTGCATCCCATACAAGAGCTTCTCCATTTTGTGCAAAGGTTTCTTCTCCTTTCACATTCTGGATATTGGAAAGAGAAGACTGATCTTCTATCTTTTCCTTTGCTTCTTCATTTTTCAGCCAGTCAGAGACTGTAATTTTCTCTACGCTTCCATCTGCTCCTGTATTCACATAAACGGATTCATCTTTATACTGTCTATTTGCATTCGTTTCATCCTGATCTGCAGCCATTACACACATCCCACAACCTGATACAGAGACTGATGCTGCCGCAATCATAGCCATATGTTTTTTCCAATTCTGATTTCTATTCATAACAAGTTTCCTTCCTTTCCGTCTGCTGTTTCTTCTCTTTTTTTGGCAAAAAACCGATAGAAGTTCTAACGATCACCGGATCAAATACCATAAACATTGCCGGCAGTACAAAAATTACAACAATTGTACTGATAACTGCACCTCTGGAAAGCAGGGTACAGATAGAACCGATCATATCTACCTGTGAATACAGGCTGACACCATAAGTTGCTGCAAAGAAACTGATACCACTGATCATAATAGACTTCATTGAAGTTTTATGTGCAATACTGATTGCATCCATCTTACTTCTGCCACGATATCTTTCTTTCTGGTAACGGCTCGTCATCAGAATCGCGTAGTCTACGGTAGCTCCCAACTGAATCGTTCCAATTACGATACTTGCCACAAATGGAAGTTCCGTACCGGTATAGAACGGAATTGCCATATTCACAAAAATCGCAAACTCAATAACTGCTACAAGAATGACCGGAAGCGAAATGGATTTGAACACAAACATAATAATCAAAAAGATGGCTGCGATAGAAATTATATTAACGTTTCTCAAATCGATATCTGTAACATCAGCGAGATCTTTTGTCAGAGGCGCTTCCCCGATTACCATAGAGCCTCTGCTGTAAGATTTCACGATTTTATCAATAGCATCAATTTGTTTATTAACTTCATCTGTCGCCGTCTTATATTTGGAACAGATAAATTCCATCTCGTACTCATCACTTTGCATCAGTTCTTTTATGTCAGACGGAATCATCGAAGATGGAACTCCTGGACCAATAATAGAATCAAGTCCTAACGCCCATTTTACTCCGTCTACTTTCTCAATCTGATTTAACATGCTTTCTTTCTCTTTACTGCTCATGCCATTTTTCACAAGCACCATGTGCACGTTATTCATTTTAAAATCTTCCTGCAGCTTCTTATTCGCCACATTACTCTCAAGAGATGCCGGAAGTGACTTATCAATGTTGTAATATACCTTTACATTATTATTTCCGTAAACTGCAGGCACGATCAGAATCAGGAAAATCACAAGCCAGAGTTTCTCGTGCTTTGTAATAAATGCAGAAATTCGATCCATATTCGGGATCAATGCTTTATGCTTTGTTTTTTCAATCAGTTTATCAAAGATCAATATCATAGACGGAAGGAGTGTAACACAGCAAAACACACCGATTACAACGCCCTTTGCCATGACAATACCAATATTCATTCCAAGCTTAAATGTCATAAAGCAAAGTGCTACAAAACCTGCGATCGTCGTAACAGAACTTCCAACAACAGATTTAAATGTATTTGCAATCGCATGCCCCATAGCCCGTTCTTTCTGTCCCGGAAAACGAAGCTTATTATCTTCATAACTGTTCAGAAGGAAGATAGAATAATCCATCGTCACACCAAGCTGAAGTACCGCTGTCAACGCCTGTGTAATATAAGAAATCTCCCCGAGAAAGAGATTGCTTCCCAGATTGTATAAAATCGCAGCTCCAATACTGATTAGAAATAATACCGGAACAACGAAAGATTCCATTGTAAGTCCCAGTACAATGAGACAAAGGACTGCTGCAATGACAACATACATTGGCATCTCTTTCAATGACAGATTTTTAATATCTGTAACAATTCCTGTCATACCGCTGATGAAGCACTCTTTTCCAACGAGATTCCTCATCTGACTTACAGCCTCCATAGAAGTATCTGAAGAAGTCGTATCATCAAACATAACCGCCATCATCGTAGCATTTCCCTGAAATAATACGTCCCGGATCTTTTTCGGAAGCATATCTACCGGCATGGAAAGATCTGCCACGCTGTCATACCAGAGTACCTTCTCTACATGATCAATTCCTTCGATCTTTTCTTTCAAAGCAGCCACATTCTTCAACGGCATATTCTCTACAACCACCATAGAAAATGCACCTGTTCCGAACTGATCTACCATGATTTCCTGTCCTTTGACTGTTTCCAGATCTTCCGGAAGATAACTCAAAATATCATAGTTTACCTTTGTACGCGATATACCAATTCCAGCCGGAACAAGCAACGCAATTGCCATCAGAAAGAAAAACCATTTCCATTTGGCAATTTTTTTACCTATTTTCACCATCATTTTTATACACCCTTTCCGTTTATGACTAATAGTCATTTATTTCATACTATGGTATACGCTTAAAATGACTAAAAGTCAACTACTTCATTTTCAATTTAATAAACTTTTAACAAATTGACTGTCAGTCATAAATTTTCTATAAATAAATCGGAAGATCTTAAGAAAATTGTATGAATTTCTTTAGAAAATCGTATCCGTTTCATTATTGAAGTATTCTCTTTTCTTATGTTACAATGCTTTGCGAAGCATATCGTAACTCAGGCGGAAAACTATATGAAACACTTCTTATTGGAAATGCATAAGGAATCTCCGTTCTGCCTTGATCGTGCCGCAACAAATAGTGAAATAAACTAACAGTTAAATTTTCTATTCAAAAATGAACATACAATCAATTGTGGCGTTTCCTGCTGCTTGATATAATAACTATATGAAAAATCAACAAACAGGAATCTGGTTTAACGCATGGAATCAATGCATGAGGTAGGTAGCATATGAAAATAAATGAAATGATTAAACAAAAACGTATCGAACAGAAACTGACACAGGAACAGGTCGCAAAATATCTTGGCGTATCGACGCCTGCTGTGAACAAATGGGAAAAAGGAACTTCTTACCCGGATATTACCCTTTTACCTCCACTGGCAAGATTGCTGCATACTGACCTAAACACGCTGCTTTCTTTTCACGAGACACTCACTGACCGGGAAATCGCATTATTTCTCAATGATTTATCCGCAATTGCAGACCAAGACGGATTTCAAACCGCTTACGATACAGCCTTAGAGAAAATCCGCCTCTTTCCGACTTGTGATTCTTTGATTTTAAACAGCGCTCTCTTTTTGGAAGGATGCCTTATTTATAAGAAGGGACATCCTTCTAAAGACACAGAACAATATCAGGAAAAAATCGAAAACCTTTTTCTTCGCGCCGCTGAAAGTAATGATCTTAATGTCAGAAGTCAGGCACAAGCACAGCTCATTTCCAAATACATCGAACGTAAAGAGTATAAGCAGGCACAGACACTGATCGATCAGCTGCCGGATGCTATCTGGACAGATAAAAAACAGATGCAGGCGAATCTCTTCATTGCCAGCGAACGCTACAGCGACGCCGCAAAGCTGGCCGAAGAAAAACTGCTGTCACAGGCTTCCGAACTGCACTGTACACTTATAACACTTTTAGAAATTGCACTCAAGGAACAGCGGAATGAAGATGCCGAATATATTGCAAATGTTTCCAAATCGACTGCAACGGCGTTGGATCAATGGGAGTATGCAGCCTATGTAGCTCATTTTCAGCTCCACTGTGCCAAAAAAGAAAGAATCAAAACACTGAAAACTTTCCTTCAAATGATTCGCTCACTTTCAAAAAAATGGTATCTGAATGCCTCTCCCCTCTATCGCCATATCAAAACAAAGTCTGTCGATACAGCTTTTGGCAGCACAATAAAGAAGACTCTTCTCAACTCACTGAAGGAAGAACCGGAATATGATTTTCTAAATATCAGTGAAAATATCAGCGAAGACACCCTGTCTGAGCTTTTAGCTGCAGAAGAAGAAAAGGAATTGCACCATTAGAAACAGACTCCACAAGAAAAAAACGGAAAGAGCTTATCTCGCTCTCTCCGTTTTTTTCCATATAATATAATTTATCCCAATACATACAAGTGGAAACAAAGCTGCAAGCAGCAGACCGATTCGAAGTCCCGCCTGCTCCGGAGTCAATCCTGCAATCCCAAATACATTTGTGACGCCGGATACCGCAACTATATCTGCAATCCTTCCAATCAGAAAAGAACCTGCAGAAGCACCCACATCTCCTCCGGCAGACAGAAGGGCAAACATCGATGCACCTGCCAACGGAAGTTCCCGCGCTGCAATCACAACACTTCCCGGCCATAGAAGGCTCACACACAGTCCTGTTAGAATACACGCTGTAGTTCCAATATATGGATTGTGGCTTACTGCAGCTATCACATAACAAACGGTTCCTGCAGAAGCGCCTAAAATCATAACTTTATGAATAGAAATCCGGTCTCCCCAGATTCCATAAGAAGTTCTTCCAATGGCAAGCATTAAAGAAAAACCACAGACACCAACCATATCTCCTAAAATTTTCGGCAGATTTAGTCCCCGTTCTATAAACGCAGAAGACCACTGTGCCATTACAACTTCAGCAGATCCTCCCGTAATGATCGCCAACATCACAAGCAAAAAAATCGGACTTCGAAACAGTTCCCGCACTTTCATGGCTTTCGCCCCACTTACTTTCTGATAAAGTGGAACTTTCGCAAATAACCATACATTCACAAGCGGAACAGCCGCCCAGATACAGGCAATCACCTGCCAGTATTTGGCCTCAGCAAAATAGACAAAAAGCGTAGTAGTCAGTACTCCAAAAATCTGTCCCCACGCAAAACAGGAATGCAGCATACTCATGCGCTTTCCCTTTTCTTCTTCCGGGATCGGAAGTGCATCCATAATCGGACTTAACAGAAGCTCCTGAAGTCCAGCGGCTGCTGCAAACACAAACATTCCAAAGCAAAATCCCGGAAATGGATGCCCGGGAAACAAAAACGGTGCCATCGCAAATAAAAATAATCCAAGTGCACTTAAAACCGGCGCTCCAATTGCGAAGCGCCGAAATCCATATCGTTCTACCGGTTTGCTAAACAATACATCACTGCATACCTGTGTAATAAAATTAATCGTCAGCAGCAATGCAAACTGCGTGTAACTAATTCCATACAACGTGCGAATCGGAATAAACAGCACTGCAAAAATTGATCCGGCTGATTGAAGAAAATTCCCAAGATAACAGGCTTTGATCGTATCTCTGTAAGTAAATTCCTTTTTCATCTGTCTTTCTTACAGCAGATCCTTTCTCTCCAAAATTGCTTCTACCGCTGCACATGCCGGACAATCACAGTATTTTGCTCCTGCTGCTTTTGCCTCTGCACTGCAGGAAAATGCAGCAATCAGTTCTTCTGTTTTTTCTTTTACAAAATTAACCGCTTCCTGATTCATCTTTCTTTCCTCCTTTTAACAATACTGATCTCTGTTTGGATTCATATCTTTTTCAAGGGCTGTAATCCCAATTATCTCCACACCCTTCTCCCGAATACACGCCTTTACCTGCTCCAACTCCTCTTCTTTTACAATCAGAGAAATCCCGCAGCACTTGCTTGCCTGCCTGGGCGTCGGTGAAATCTGAGACTTCAGCCCTGCTGCCCGCAGCGCGCGGTGGAGACGCATTCCATTGTCATGATTCGGGAACAATACATAATGCACCGTTTCTTTCATACCATTCTACCACTAGTTATTGAGCATTTCAATAAATGCGCTGATTCTTGTTCGAAGCTGCTGCGCATCACTGTCCGTATAATCTGTCTCAATACCGAGTACCGGAATGCCGGCTTCATTCATTGCCTTTTCCACCAGATATCCTTCTGTATCATATAAATTACAGAATTTCAGATTTACATCAATAATACCGTCTACCTTGTACTCTTTTGCCAGCCTTAAAATATCATCTACACGTCCGCTGTTCGGTGTGAAGCATGCGCAGTTAATATTCATATAGCGCTCTGCGATTGCATGGATCTGTTCATCAACCGTTGTTTTTGTCTCATCCACAAGATTTTCAAAATACCGTGTTCCGGTACACATTTCTTCACAGACAACAGCACCTCCGCTCGTTTCAACAAGATTATGAAGCTTCCAGTTCGGAATTGCAAGCGGTGTTCCGGTAAGCATAATTCTCTTTGTTCCAGCCGGAAATACGCTGACGCCTTCTTTCACGCGCTGTTCCAGTTCATCACAAAGTTTATTTGTCATCTGAGTAAATCTTGTCGGATCATCATAGAATGCAATCTGGGAAATCAAAAGCGCATCTTTACCACTGATT
The DNA here is from genome assembly GCA_958446945.1 of uncultured Lachnospiraceae bacterium. Lineage (GTDB taxonomy): Bacteria > Bacillota > Clostridia > Lachnospirales > Lachnospiraceae > UBA9414. The sequence continues at coordinate 7,992 of CAUCYJ010000075.1, forward strand.
GGAAGATTTTCATTTTTGCGAAGTTCATATAATCTGGACAACGCTTTTCTCTTCTCATTGATCAGACAGATGGCTGCTCCAAGTTTCTCCGCTGTCACTTCATTTCCGGTCTCTTTTTCAACAACTTCTTTAAAAGTGCGGATTTCATCTGCCCATGCTTCCACATCTTTCGCACGCTTCATCTGCGGCAAATCCATAACGTGAATCGGCACATCTCCCGCCAGAATTTCCCAGGCTTTCTTCTTGCCGTCACAAGTCGTCTCTCCTACATACATATCTGCAATCCTAAAAAACGGACAAGTGCGATCCAGTCTTGCTCCTACCGATGCTTTGATCAGCGGACAAGTATTGTTCGGAAGTACCTTTTCACCTCCCGGAACCCAAAACTGAGAACCTCCGCAAAGACCTGTTGCAATCGCATCCGCAGCAAACACGATCTCATCCGGCACATAGACACAGAAAGTTCCAAACACTTTTCCGCCTTTCTTCTGATGTTCAATCAGTTCTGCCGGACGTACACCATGAATTTCTGCCACAACAAAATCATAATAATCCATATTCTCCGGTCGGTTTTCCTGGGAAAGATATACATCACCAAATGCCTGCGGCAATACTTCGCAAAGCTGATCGTGTGTTTCCAGATCCATTCCTAACTCTTCCCACATCTTGTGATAATCTGCCATTTTTATGTCCTCCTAACGTATACATCGAAAAAGCTCCTGCTTTTTCATACTTTCTATTATTATTAGAGTACCATGTTTCCGGCAGTTCTTCCAATACAGAGCTTTATTTCTCCCATTGATTTTTATTATAGAATTCCTAAATTTATCTGTTATTTCTATATCATCTTATCAGCATCCCATCTCTCGGAAAGCCCTCATACAGACATCAATCTCTTCTTTTTTATTAGAGACTCCAAACGCAAATCGTACCGTTCCTTCCGGAAAGGTATTCAGACTCTGATGTGCCATCGGCGCACAGTGAAGTCCGACTCTTGTCATAATACCGTATTTCTGCTCCAGTTCAAATGCAATCATCCCATTATCCCGACCAATAAAGTCAAGTGATACAACCGCTACCCTCTCTGATATTCCTTTCTTTCCTATCACCCGTACAGTTGGATATGCCTTTACCTGCTGCAAAAAGTATTCTGTCAATTCCATTTTTTTGCGATGAATTTCCTCAACTCCAGTTTCTTTCAAATACAGCAGCGCTGCATGAAGCCCTGCGATACCAGGCAGATTCATCGTTCCACTCTCATATTTGTCGGGCAATTCTTCCGGCACTTCCAAAAGATCTGAATGGCTTCCCGTGCCTCCGGAAACAAACGCTTCCATCTCCCTATTCAGACATTCAGAAATAATAAAACCTCCGATTCCCTGTGGTCCAAGAAGCCCTTTATGCCCTGTAAATGCCAGAAAATCAATTCCATCCAATTGCATATCAACCGGAATCGTTCCTGCACTTTGCGCAGTATCCACAGCGAAGAACAATCCGTATTCTTTGCACATCGCTCCAATCTCCCGAATCGGCATCACTGTCCCGCATACATTAGACGCATGGAGTACGATTACAGCCTTCGTATTCTCTCTTATTCTGGCAATAAATTCCTCCACTGCTACAGTTCCTTCTGCATTTGCAGGTACCATATCATATGTCACACCGATTTTTCTAAGCTGTGTCAATGGGCGCATTACTGCATTATGCTCCATAGAAGTTGTCAGCACATGATCTCCCGGTTTTAAAAAACCCTTCAAAAACATATTTAATGACCAGGTAATTCCCGGCGTAAAAATTACATGTCGGGAATCTTCTGCATGAAAAAGTTCTGCCAACAATTCTCTTGTATCCAATACCATATCTGCTACATCATATGCTCCTTCATAATTTCCCCGGTTAATGTTGTAAGCACCCTTCTTCAAATGTTCAAACATTGCCTCTGCAACTCCGGGCGCCTTTGGAAATGACGTACTCCCATTATCAAAATAGATTTGTTCTGCCATATTCGTTCTTATCTCCTTCACTTTCTCCATATTCCCTTTGTCGCATTGTAACAATTTTCATTTGGATTTAGCAATGTCCCAGAAATTCTTCCTCCGGAATCACTGACATACGGACCGCTTTCACAATCGCCTGTTCCATCACTTTTTCACTGAGAAATCCCGCAAGATTTATATCACACGTCTCTGTTCCGATACTGCATGCATAAATACTGTCTCCATCTGCCATCGTTCCAACCGGTTCAATACATCTGGCATAAGCATTTCTTGTCATTGACGCAATTTTATTTAGTTTCGCCTTATCGAACTTGGCATTGGTTATCACACAACCGATTGTCGTATTCATCCGTGCCTCATCATTCCAGACTTTCTCTTTATTTTCCGCTGTTTGAAACAAACTTGTTGGCGCCATTACCATCTGGCAAAACTGTCTTCCGATATCCTCAAAACTCTCACGCTTCGAATCCATCAAACCTGCCAGTTTTTCCCCGCTGTCCGGATCATACACATCGCCAAATGCATTCACAACAACAACTGCCGCAAATTTTAATGCTCCCATCTGAACTGCATGAATTCCAAGACCTGACTTGGATGCCTGACGCATTCCACATAATTTTCCAACGCTGGCTCCAATACCGGCGCCAACATTTCCCATCTTAGTATCACTGCCTTTCAATGCGCGCTCACAGGCTGCATACCCCATCTCAGCACTTGGACGCACATCATTTCGTCCATATCCAAGATCATAAATACATGACTGGCACACAAGCGGTACACGCGCATAACCGGTAGCAAATCCAATCCCACGCTCTTCCAGACATTTCATAACTCCATCGCTTGCAGCCAGTCCAAATGCACTCCCGCCAGAAAGTACAACTGCATTCAGCGGATTGTCTGCAGTCATACTATCTGTCAGCGGTGTTTCTCTGGAAGCCGGCCCGCCTCCGCTGATATCGCATCCAGTCTGTGCTCCATTTTCAAAATAAAGCACACTGACTCCTGTCTTTGCCTCATCATTCTCAGCATGCCCAATGGAAACTCCTTCTATCTCCTGAAATGGAATTTCACGGATCCATTCTGTCATTTCTGATAATTTCATTTACCGGTCACGCTCCTCTACCAAATCCCGCACAAAACATCGAATAAAATCCTGACATTTTCCACAGCCTGTCCCAAACTTTGTCATCTGCTGCACTTCTTCAAAGGTACTTGCCCCCGCTTTCACAGCATCTTCAATCATTCCATATGTCACATTTTTACAGTGACATGCTTCCTTCGCTCGATTCATACCGTTCCTCCTTTTTCCAAATATTACCGCACAGGTGCCAGCAAAACTTTTCCCGTTCCACGATATACATTTACCAGACCTTCTCCGGATGCCGCTGATCCAATCAAACTCTTTCCAGAGCGTTCTACTGTAAAATCAAGACTTCCGCTCCATGCAATCGCAAAGTTTCCATCTACTTTTAGAACATCTTTTTCCAATGTAATCTCTACCAATTCTTCTCTTGGACAAGATGATTCCAGACAAACAACTCCTCTTCCCTGAATTCCCAGGTTAAACAGACCTTCATTGCCGGCAACTGCAGAAGAAAAATTAGAGCGCATCACTGCCTTATGTTTTAATGTGGCTTCACAGGCAAGAAACAATCCGTCATCCAAAACAATAGAACCATTCCAGTCATCCAAATCTACCAGGAGAATATGCTTATAAGTCGGTTCTAATACAAGCGTTCCACTTCCGGTATACTCCGGTTTGATAGCAGATTCTCCCGTCACAGAACCACGGACTGCTTTCCCAAATAAATCTCCCACACCTTTCAATCC
>CAUCYJ010000076.1:0-11815 GCA_958446945.1 uncultured Lachnospiraceae bacterium
CCACTTTATCATATCTGGCTTTCATAACCTCCATTTTGTTAGAAGCTTTTTTAAAGAATCCAAAGAATCCTTTTTCTTTCTCTTCTTCATCAAAATTCTTCAATTCACCGATAACTCCTTCGAGAAGTGTACCGATTTCTCCCAGATCTTTTGTTCTTACATTTTCCAGCGCTGCCTCCGAAAAATCTGCCATTTTCTTCTGTGTTCCTGCACCGTACTGCAAAATCATATTTGTATTCGTAATATCAATCTGCTGGGCAAACAATTCTGCCTGCTTCTGTTCTTCTTCTGTCAGAACACTATCGTTCCATGTTTCTTCTGTCTTTATAACTTCTGCCGGAGTTTCTTCTTCGGCAAATGGTTCTAACGTCAATGTAGGTGTATCTGTAAATGCTTCAAACTTCTTCTCTTCCATCTCTTATTTATTCCTTTCTGTAAAATCATTCTTTGTCAATCCTTCTTGAGCAAGCATTATATGCAGTACGGAAATATCTGAAGACACGTCCCAGGCTGTATCCTGAAACAGACCGTCTAACATTTTCTCAAATGCTTCATTTAATGTATCCAACGTTGCTTCTATTTCTTTCTTAGAATTCTGGATCGTTTCTGTATCAACAGACTGACTCTCAAGCTCCGCATATGCCTGCAGCAATTTTACTGTTGTCGGAAGATAATATTTCAAAAGCCGGCGAATATCATCTATCTGCTCCGGATGTTGTTCAATTCTCTCAAAGATTTTTTTTACAAGAAACTCCATTCTGGAAATCTTTCTTGAAATTTCTTCTCCCGGAATCCTGTCATTCCACCTCCGGATTTCTCCGATATAATCCTGTCCACTTTGAATGATCTGCTGTGCTTCTTCACTGAGTTTTTTCGCTGTCTTCTTCTCTGCTTTCTCTTGATCTGATGTCAAGTCAGCTGCTTGAACTGCCTGTTTTTGTTTCTCAAGCATAAGATACTCTTCGTATACTTTATCTGATGTCATAAAACAAGTTTTACTTCGATCAAAATGCCCTTCCCGAAACCATCCTTTTTCAATCATTTTCTGAATATCTTTTCTTATATAACCAACAGATTTTCCTGTATATGTAGCCAAATCCTCCAGATTACAGTATTGCGTATCCTGCAATTTCTGCAGATATTTTCGAAATCTGGTGATTCCTTTCATCTTTCTGCGTCCGCCTGTTACCAGACAGAACAGCAAAAATGTAATAACACCAAGCAGTATTGCACCAATTTTAATCGCCGGATAAAACATCTCTCCAATTATCATCAGTAAAAGCAAGGATAATAAGCCAAAACCAAAAATCCCTCCCAAAATTGCCCCGGGAATGACCATTCCAAGTCCACTGCTCCAGACCTTCTTATCATTGATGTACAGTCTTGCTTTTTCTCTTTCTTTCTGCAATGCTAATTCTTGCTGTTCTCTCTGTTGCTTCGCGTACTTTGTCTGACGCATTATATTTCCTGTAATATTGTCGGCTGCACTGCTTACGACATTACTGATTGTCTGATTTAATTTTTGAAAATCTTGTGAATTTACCGCATTTTCCACGATATCCCGCACAGAATTTCCTATTTTTTCCCATTCTTTTTTGTCCATGCCATCTTCCTGTCACTTTCTTTCATTTGCTTCGTGTGTTTTTTTCATTATACCTTTAATACATGCAAATTACAACAAAAAGAGAGCCGCTGTTCTCAATTACAGCGACTCTTTGACTCCTATTTTATGAGCAGACAAATCAATTTCTTATTTAAAAAATCTCTTTCTGACAGATACGACTACAACTGCTGCTGCCAACAGCATGCACAGTACAATTACAGATATATTGGTATGATCGCCGGTCTCATCTTGCATAGAACTTTTTCTGACTTTTCTTTTTATTTCTGACGATAAATAATATCGTCTCTTCCCGGTCCATTAGAAATCATTGTAATCGGATATCCGAGTTTCTCTTCAACAAATTCAATATATTTACGGCAATTCTCCGGCAGATCTTCATATTTCTTAATTCCTCGAATATCGCAATTCCACCCCGGAAGAATCTCATATACCGGTTTCGCCTTTTCCAGTAAATGTGTTGTTGGGAAGTCTGTTGTGATCTCTCCGTCAATCTCATAAGCAACACATACCGGAATTTCTTCCAGATATCCCAACACATCCAATACGGTAAATGCAACATCTGTCGTTCCCTGCATTCTACATCCGTATTTGGAAGCAACACAATCAAACCAGCCCATACGTCTCGGACGTCCTGTTGTTGCTCCGTATTCACCACCGTCTCCACCGCGACGTCTCAATTCATCTGCTTCTTCTCCAAAAATTTCACTTACAAAAGCACCTGCACCAACCGCGCTTGAATATGCTTTGCAAACAGTAATGATTTTCTGAATCTCATATGGCGCAATACCGGCTCCGATAGCTCCATATGCCGCCAGTGTCGAGGACGATGTTACCATTGGGTAAATTCCATGATCCGGATCTTTTAAAGTACCAAGCTGCCCTTCCAGAAGTACTTCTTTTCCTTCTTTTAATGCGTTATAGAGGAAAAGTGACACATCACACACATATGGACGGATTGTATCACGATATCCATGAAGCTCTTCTAACAAAGTTTCCGGTGTAAGGAGCGGTTTATGATAAAGGTGCTCAAGAAGTACATTTTTCTGTTCACAAATACGTACAACTTTTTCTTTTAACAGTTCTTCATCAAACAATTCGCTAACCTGAAATCCAATCTTTGCAAACTTATCAGAATAAAACGGAGCAATGCCGGATTTGGTAGAACCAAATGATTTTCCTCCCAGTCTTTCTTCTTCATACTGATCAAATAAAATATGATATGACATAACAATCTGCGCCCTGTCTGACACAAGAATTTTCGGCATTGGAACGCCTTTCTCAACAATAGACTGGATCTCATTTATAAGAACCGGAATATTTAAAGCAACACCATTTCCGATAACACTTGTTGTATGACTATAAAACACACCGGATGGAAGCGTGTGCAGTGCAAATTTTCCATAATCATTTATAATTGTGTGTCCGGCATTGGCACCACCCTGAAAACGAACAATAATATCTGCCTGCTTTGCAAGCATGTCTGTAATCTTGCCTTTTCCTTCATCTCCCCAGTTAGCTCCTACTACTGCTTTTACCATACAACGTTACCTCCTGTTTTACATCACCGCCGGCATCGGCTTTTTGCGCCTCGCCGGATTATTTTTTTTACGGAGAAATTATACTCTCATCTTTTTTTATTGACAATAGTAATTTTCCACAAAATAAAATTTTATATGCTTTTATTCTTGTAGATTCCCAATATAGTAATAGCTTCTCATAACGATACAGCTCTATTACATAAGAGGAGCCACCAACCGAAGAATCTCTCCTGCTGCTTTGGAAATAAATGGTCTTGTCCTTACATCTGTGATAGAAATCTTCTGACACTTCTTTAGTGTATTCTGGAAATCTTCCTCAATATCATATACCACTGCATTCTGATAAATAAATGTTCCACATTCGAAATGAAGGTACAGACTCCGATAATCCAGATTGATCGTTCCTACCGTTGCTGTATCATCATCAGCTACAAACACTTTCGCATGTACAAATCCCGATGTATATTCATAAATTTGTACCCCTGCTTCCAAAAGTTCTTCATAGTAAGTTTTTGCAAGCGCAAACGCATATTTTTTGTCAGGAATATGCGGCATGATAATAATTACTTCAATATTGCTTTTCGCTGCCCGTGTCAACGCTGTAATCATCTCTCCATCCAAAATTAAGTATGGAGTCATAATGTGTACGTATTTTTTAGCATGGTTTAAAATGTGAAAATACACTTCTTCTCCAACATTTTCATGGTCATATGGACTGTCGCCATACGGAAGCACAAATCCCAGTTCTCTTCTAAGTCCTGTTGTTGAAGGCGTCAGATAGGCATCGAAGTTTTCTTTTACTGTCTCATCTACATTCCACATCTGCAGAAACATCACGGTCAGACTCTGAACCGCATCTCCCCGTAACATCACTGCAGTATCTTTCCAATGTCCAAACCGTTCTTTACGGTTAATATATTCATCAGCCAGATTGATACCGCCTGTAAATCCAACCTTTCCATCGATAACACAGATTTTCCGGTGGTCACGATTGTTCTGATGTGTTGATAGCACCGGATGCACCGGGCTGAACATTTTGGCTTTCAAGCCTTTCTTCTGGAGTGTTTTCGGATAGCGATATGGCAACAACGCAATACTGCACATTCCATCATACATAAAGCGTACCTCTACTCCTTCTGCCGCTTTACGCTCAAGCACTTCCAGAATTGTATTCCACATATAGCCCTCATCTACAATAAAATACTCCATAAAAATAAATTTTTCTGCCTGTTCCATCTGTCGTATCATCTCTTCAAATTTATCTTCTCCGAGCGGGAAATAGGTCACCTCCGTATTGCGATAGGTCGGAAATCCAATCTGATGCGACATATAATAAGCAAGATTGGCATTTGAAGGCTTATTTGCTCTTAATGCCTGTACTATTTCTTTATTTTCTTCCATATAAGGAGCTGTTTCTATTTTAAGTTCGCTGAGACGCTTTCCGATATATCTGGTACTAAATTCTGTCTTAACAAAAAGATAAAACAGTGTTCCAAACACCGGAAATAACATTACGCATAAAATCCATGTCATCTTAAATTCTGGATTTCCTTTTTCATTCAAAATATAAATGATCATTACTGCGCTAAAAATAGCCAGCATGAAGTAAATTGCAGACATGTATTTCTGCAGATAATTTACCATCGCGATCATAAACATTACCTGTGCAAGCAACAGTACAACAACAACCGCTGTCCGACTGTAGATCAGATAGGACGCACCCTTTTTAGCTTTTTTTGCCGTGTCCTGCGCTTTATTTTTTACAAGGTCAACTCGATCCATGTCTTCACATCCTTTCTTCTTTTTTCCAGATTCTCACAAGAATCTCCGTTGCTTCACGAATCTGCTCCTCGCTCATATTCGCATATCCAAGAAGGATTGTTGTTCCTCCCATTTCCCACGGTCTTGTATAATATTCAGATAATCCATATACTTTAATATCCTGCTCCGCCGCAGTTTGAAGCAACTCTTCTTCTGTCCATCTATCATCAAATGTCAAAAGCAAATGCACTCCTGCATGTTCCCCTGATACCTGGCAGATCTGTTCCATTGGTTTCAGACATTCAAGCAATTTGTCATGTCTCCCCCGGTAAAGCGCACGCATTTTATTGAGATGCCTCTCAAAATATCCCTTTTCGAGAAAATGTTCAACAACTTTTTGCTCAATACGCGGAACAGTACAGTTGAGAAAACGACTTTTCTCCCGATAAACTGCAAGCAGCTCTTTGGGCAGAACAAGGTACCCCATTCGTATCGCAGGTGCAATGGATTTCGAAAAAGTTCCGAGGTAAATGACTTTTGCATTTCTATCATATCCTTGAAGAGCCGGAATCGGCTTCCCTTTATAACGAAATTCACTGTCGTAATCATCTTCAATAATATAGCGATTTTTGTCCTGCTTCGCCCATTCAAGAAGCTCCAGGCGCCGTCGCAGAGGCATGACAATTCCAAGTGGATACTGGTGCGACGGCATGACATAAGCAATCTGTGCGCCACATTCCTCCAACTCATCAATCTTCATTCCGCTCTTGTCCAAATTTACTGTTTCATGACCAAGACTTTTGAAAATTCGATAAGCCTGCCGATAGGTTGGATTTTCAAATGCGATCTTCCTGCTGCCCAAAATCACCGAGAGCAACATCAGAAGATAATCATTTCCCGCCCCTATAATAATCTGTTCCGGACTGCAGTTCACTCCTCTAGCCTGATGGAGATAATTACTGATCTCTGCACGGAGACTGTATTCTCCCTGAGATTCTCCTGACGCAAATAATTCTGAATTATCAACAGACAGTACCTCTCTTGATAGTTTTCTCCATACAGAATAGGGAAAACTTCCAAGGTCGATTCCATTTGGTGTAAAATCATAACAATAGGTCCGTACCTTCGAATTCAAAAGTTCTGGCATCTCCTGTTCTTCCGGTTCAATCTGATACAGCCCTTCGATCGATGCAACAAAAAATCCACTGCACGGTCTCGCTTCAATGTAACCTTCTGACAACAGCTGTTCATAGGCAAGCTCAACTGTACTTCTGCTGACTTCCAGATAGCGTGCCAATGCTCTTGTAGACGGAAGCCGCTCTTCCACCTCAAGAGTTCCCTGACGGATTTCTTTTCGAATGTAGTCATATATCTGTTCATAAAGCGGCTGCTTCAATTCCGGATTCAAATGTATCGTCAGCTCATTCATCCTGTTTTATGCCTCTCTGTCTGAAAATATTTTTAAAAGCAAAAGAGGACTTCTCACACGCATGTCTCTTTGGACAGTCTGAGTCATCCTCTACTTGTTCTGCTATTTTGGTAACTTAAAAGAACTCTTCAGAGACACGATGCGGTTAAATACAAGTGCATCCGGTCTTGAATCTTTTGCGTCTATACAATAGTAACCATTTCTCACAAACTGATAGCTGTCATATGCTTTTGCATCTTCAAAACTCGGTTCCAGATACGCATCTTTTATGATTGTAAGGGAATTCGGGTTCAAATTCAATGAACCATCTTCTTTGTTATAAACTCCCTTCTCCTCGTCTACAAGATTCTCATAAAGTCTGACTTCTGCTTTACATGCATACGGAGCCGGTACCCAGTGGATTGTTCCTTTTACTTTTCTTCCGGTAAATCCGCTTCCGCACTTTGTCTCCGGATCATAAGTACAATGTACTTCTACTACATTCCCATTTTCATCCTTTACGAAACTCTCGCATTTTACAAAGTATGCATGCATCAGGCGAACTTCATTTCCCGGGAAAAGACGGAAATACTTCTTCGGCGGTTCCTCCATAAAGTCTTCCCGTTCAATATATAACTCTCGACAGAATGGTACTTTGCGGAAGCCCAGTTCTTCATTCTCCAGATTATTCTGAACATCGAGATATTCTACCTGTCCTTCAGGATAATTATCAATCACAAGCTTAATCGGATCAAGCACTGCCATCATACGCGGACGCTTCATCTTCAAGTCCTCACGGATACAGTATTCAAGAGCCGCATAATCAACAGAACTCTGGCTCTTAGATACACCGCACATCTCCATGAACATCTTCAGGGATTCCGGTGTGAATCCACGGCGGCGAAGCGCTGCAATCGATACAAGACGCGGATCATCCCATCCATCTACAATTCCATCTTCTACAAGACGGCGGATATATCTCTTACCTGTCACCACGTTTGTTAAATATAATTTTGCAAACTCAATCTGACGCGGCTTGTTCTCAAATTCACATTCCTTTACAACCCAATCATAAAGCGGACGATGATCTTCAAATTCCAATGTACAGATAGAATGAGTAATCCCTTCCACTGCATCTTCAATTGGATGAGCGAAGTCATACATCGGATAAATGCACCACTTATTTCCTGTATTGTGATGCTCCATCCGTGCCACGCGATAAATAATCGGGTCACGCATATTAATATTCGGAGACGCCATATCAATCTTCGCACGAAGTACTTTCTCTCCGTCCGCAAATTCACCGTTCTTCATCTTCTCAAACAATTCCAGATTCTCTTCTACAGAGCGTTCCCGATACGGGCTGTTCTTTCCAGGTTCTGTTAATGTTCCACGGTATTCGCGGATCTCATCTGGTGTCAGATCACACACATAAGCTTTGCCTTTCTGAATAAGCTTTACCGCACACTCATACATCACATCAAAATAATCTGATGCGAAATATAAATGATCTTTCCAGTCTGCCCCAAGCCACTTAATATCTTCTTTGATTGATTCAACAAACTCTACCTTCTCCTTTGTCGGGTTCGTATCATCAAAACGCATATGAAATTCTCCATGATATTTCTGTGCCAGACCATAGTTTAATAAAATAGATTTTGCATGTCCGATATGAAGATATCCGTTCGGCTCTGGTGGAAACCGCGTACAGACATGATCGTAAACGCCTTCCTGTAAATCTTTATCTATCTCCTGCTCAATAAAGTTTTTAGATACAACAGTTTCATTATTATTATTCTCCATGAGAATCCATCCTCCTCATTTGGTTCATTCGTATCAGATATTCTATCATAACATACACTTGACTGTCAATTTCCAGTCAAGACATTTTGCGATACATTTCTCCATCGCTTTCATTCTCTCTTCCTTTCTTCCTTTACAGATCATCAATCAATGCGGTACTCTTTGCATATGCGGTACTTCTCGCCTCAAAGAAATCTGTTTTAATCATATTCGCATTGCTGTACTGACTTACCCAGCCCATGCTCTCCGGCTCTTCAAGATGTCCCTCGTAAATCGGTTCCAATCCGAGATTCTGGCAGCGGAGATTTCCGAGATACTGAATATAATCTGTAATCATCTGTTTTGTCAGACCTGAAATTCCATCGCCGATCACATAATGGCCCCATTTGATTTCCTGCTCGCATCCGGTACGGATCATCTGGCGGTACTCTTCTGTCCTTTCTTCTGTAAATAACTCCGGCTCTTCCTTCTGAAGCTCCCGGATCATATTACGAAACAGCCAGAGATGCGTATTTTCATCCCGATTGATATAGCGGATTTCCTGCGCAGATCCCGGCATTTTCTGATTCCGGCCAAGATTATAGAAAAACATAAAACCACTGTAGAAATAGATTCCTTCCAGAATATAATTTCCGATCACTGTTTTCATAAAGTTTTCTGCGCTTCGCTCTTCGAGAAATGCATTGTAAATATTTCCGATAAATGTGTTTCGCTCTAAAAGATGCACATCATTCTTCCACTGATAAAGCACTTCATTTCGTTTCTGCGGCTCGCAGATCGTATCCAACATATAGCTATAACTCTGACTGTGTACCGCTTCCTGAAATGCCTGGATCGTTAAACAGAGATTAATTTCATTCGCCGTAATAAATTCCCCAAGCGCCGGAAGATTGGCAGTCTGGATACTATCCAGAAACACAAGAAAGGACAAAATCTTATCGTATGCCCTTCGCTCTTCCTCTGTCAGCTTTGGATAATCCTTCACATCTGCTCCGAGATTAATTTCCTCCGGTACCCAGAAATTATTCATTGCCTGACGATACCAGTCACTTACCCATGTGTATTTCATATTGTTAAAATCATTCAGATTTGTTGTATTGCCATTGATGATCCGGCGATTTCTCACGTCTGTGTCTCCCTCCGGACAAAACAGCGGTTTTCTTTTTAATTTCTTCATTGTTCCTCCATTTTAGCTTGAGCAAACTTCGCACTCTTCTACTTCCAGGCTTCTTGATCTTACATAATAGATTGTCTTAACCTTCTCTTCCCATGCTCTGATATAAAGATTCAGCACACCTCGCAGCGTATATTCATTTGTAATATAAAGATTCATACTCTGAGCCTGATCAATATGTCGTTGCCGAACACCGCAGGCACGGACAGACCATGTCTGGTCAATCAAATATGCATTCTGGTAATACCAAAATGTCTCGGCCGAAAGTTCCGGCGCAAGACGAGGCACAATAGAATTCTTCTTTTCTTCCAGATAAAACCGACTCATGACCGGATCTAACCCCGCTGTTGTTCCGGCAATCATACTGGTACTGCTTGTCGGTGCTGTCGCCATCAGATACCCATTGCGAAGCCCATAACTGTTCACCTCTTGTGCTAACTTCTTCCAGCGTTCACTTTTATAACCGCGGCGTTCAAAATATTTTCCATTCTCCCACTCGCTTCCCGGAAAATATGTATATGCCCCTTTCTCCTTTGCAATTTCCATACTCGCCCGGACTGCCGCATAATTAATCGTCTCAAACACACGATCCACATAAGAAAGATGTTGTTCTGATTCCCAGTCAATTTCCCGTTTGGCAAGCATATGGTGATATCCACTAACGCCAAGTCCAATCGGCCGGTATTTCAGATTGTTCAGCTTTGCATATGGTACCGGAAAATAATTCAGATCAATCACATTATCCAGCGCCCGGACAGCATTTACCGTAATGTCCATCAGTTCTTTCGGATCATCGGTATTAATCCTTCCAAGAGACAGACTTGCAAGATTACACACAACAAATTCTCCCGGTTTTGTCACTGTTACAACGACTTCTTCTCCATCGATCGTCTCAATCCTCTGTTCTACATCAAGAATCTCTGACATATTCTGCGCAATTTCTGTACAGAGATTGCTACAGTAAATCATCCCACGGTGTTTATTCGGATTCGCTTCATTTACCGCATCCCGGTTAAAGGTAAACGGAGTTCCGGTCTCCACTGCACTTTTCAAAATGAGCCGGATCAAATCTTTCATTGGTATGATACGTTTGTGAATCCTTTCATCAGCTATGCAGTCGAAATATTTCTCCTTCCATTCTTCTCCGTAACTATCCTCAAGTGCATATCCTTTTACTGTCAAAATTTCATGGGGACACATCAGATACCAGTCCTCTTCGATATGATCTCTTGCCATTTCCCAGAAATAATCAGGATAACACACTGCCGGAAATACATCGTGTGCTTTCAGGCGGTCATCTCCATTATTGGTGCGAAGCGCCAAAAATTCCGGAAGATCTCTATGCCATGCGTCTAAATACACAGCCACCGCCCCCTGACGTACACCGAGCTGATCAACGGCTACTGCTGTATCATTTGCCAGCTTAATCCAGCGTATTACCCCACCGGCTGCTCCTTCAAATCCCCGGATCGTACTTCCATTCGCCCGAACCTTTCCGAAATACAAGCCCATGCCGCCTCCGAATTTGCTTACCTTTGCAAAGTTATCAATGCTGCGGTAAATGCCGTTCAGACTGTCCGGTACCGTATCAATAAAACAAGAAGATAGCTGATGATACGGTTTTCGCGCATTAGAAAGCGTTGGTGTTGCCATCGTTACCTTCAATGTACTTAACATATCATAAAATTTCTTTACCCAGAGAGTTCTGTCTTTCTTTTCTTTCATTGCAAGATGCATGGCAATTCCAAGAAACATTTCCTGTGGTGTCTCCAAAGGGACACCCTGTCTGCTTCGGATAACATAGCGCTCTAAAATCAGCATCAGCCCGGAATAATTCAGTAATTTATCCCTCTGTGATTCCATGTATTGTTCAAATTCATCAATTTCTTCTTTCGTGTATGCTTCCAGCATATATGCTCCGTAAAGCTTTTCTTCTGTGAGATAACGCAGTTTTTCATAGAAAGAATGAACCCCTGCCTTCTCCTCTGCCGCCTTCATCTCCCCCCGGAAATGCCAAAGACAAATTCGGGCAGCTACAAATTCCCACTTTGGTTCTTCCACTTTCGTAAGTTCTGCCGCTGCTTTCAAAAGCATCTGAACTTGTTCTTCTTCTGTCATATTTTCGCGGTACAATGTCTGAAACTTTTCTCTCAGCTTTTCCACAGCATATTCTTGTTCCGGGAAATCCTTCTCAAGTTCTTTATATAATCGTTCAAAATCCACCGTTGTTTCTCCTTTCTGTCACTGTACCAGTTATACCACAACATATAGTATGTTGCAATACTTTTTTATCATTTTATATCTATATATATTACTATTTTCATATAAGAAACATTTAAAACATTGGAAAAGGCAGGTATCACTCATATGAGTCACACCTGCCCCTGTATTTTTAATCTTTCATTCTCTCTCTCAGAATCCACAGCGCATGAACAATGATCGCTGCATGATCTACTGCGATCTCACCGCCGTCTTCTACTGTAAAATCCCATTCCCGAATCAGTCCG
>CAUCYJ010000077.1:0-11694 GCA_958446945.1 uncultured Lachnospiraceae bacterium
TACGATTGGAACGGGAATGTTGGCCGCAGCTACTATGCTTTTTACTGTGATTGTGGCACATCTATCAGGAGAGAAAGCAGGAGGGCTGTTTTCTTTTGCACTTACAATTGGACAATGGATTGGAACAATTGCATATTTTGAACTCAGAACATTTCAGGTAACCGATGTTGCAAGAAGGCACTCGTACGCTGAATATTTTTATGCAAAAGTTTTCTGTTGTATACTGGCGGTGCTGGCAGGAGGCGGTTATATAATGCTCCGTGGAGGAACAGTGGAGAAGGCTTTCTTTATCTTTCTGCTTTGCATTTATAAAATTTTGGATGGATATTCAGATCTGTACGAAGGAGAACTTCAGAGGTATGGTCGGATTGACGTTGCAGGGAAATTGTTGTTCTGGAGAGTTGCCGGAGGAATTTTGATTCTGACTGCAGGGATTTTACTTACACAAAATCTGACCGTGGCGGTTATTGCCATGATTGTATATTCTTTATTGATGATTTTTGTTGTAAATGAAAAAGCACTTAGAGTTTTTGAAAAAGGGAAGCTGACATTTAGGAAAAAAGAAGTAGGGACTGTCTTGATAGAATGTCTTCCTCTATTTCTCAGCAGTTTTTTGAACACTTATGTATATAGTGCTTCGAGAATGTCCGTGGATAAAGTGCTGGATGCAAGGTATCAGTTGTATTATGCGGCAATCTTTATGCCGGTAATGATCATTAATCTATTTAGCACATTTGTTTTTAAACCGTTGCTTTCCGTTATGGCAGAAGACTATGAACAGAAGAGAAAAAGACAGTTTTTTCTCATGATTGTTAAAGTGTGTGCAATTATTGTTGCAGTTACGGTAGTCTGTGAGATAGGTGCTTATTTGCTAGGAATTCCGGTATTGTCTATTTTATATGGCATCAATTTGGGAGCATATAAAATTGATCTGTTGATTCTGCTTCTTGCAGGTGGGATTAATGCATTGGCATTTTTTATGTATTATATTTTGACTATTATGAGAAAACAAAAATATGCGTTGATTGGTTATGGAATGGAAGCGGTGGCAGCATTTGTCATTTCGGATTGGTTAGTCAGAAAGTATGCAATCAGAGGAGCAAGTGTGAGTTATCTGATAGCGGTAACCGTTTTATTGACAATCTTTGTGCTATTTATGATCTATAATATATGGAGAGGGAAAAAGGAAAATGGAAAATAAACATACATTTGCTATTTGTGCATATAAAGAAAGTAGTTTTTTGGAAGAATGTATCAAATCTTTAAAGAACCAGTCGATTGAGAGTGAAATATTTATTATAACATCAACTCCTAACAGTTATATTGACAGAACAGCGGAGAAATATGGAATTCCTGTATATGTGAATACCGGAGAAGCTGGAATTGTTCAGGACTGGAATTTTGCTTATAAAAAGGCGCAGACAGAATTTGTGACAATTACTCATCAGGACGATGTGTATTTTGAAAAATATGCGGAGCATGTAGTGAGAGAATTTGAAAAATCTTCAAAGCCATTGATTTTCTTTACAGACTATGCAGAAATGCGTAATGGAGAAAAAGTGACGGATAACAGACTGCTCCGAATAAAACGCCTCATGCTTCTGCCCTTAAAAGTGAAAGTATTTAGAAAAAGTAGATTTGTGAGAAGAAGAATCTTGTCGTTAGGTTCTCCAATCTGCTGTCCATCGGTTGCTTTTGCGAAGAAAAATCTGCCGGAAACAGTATTCAAGCCGGGATTTGCTTCGGATGAAGACTGGGAGGCATGGGAATACATATCTAGATTCAAAGGTGAATTTATATATGACAAAGAAATATTGGTAGGACATAGAATTCATGAAGAATCCGAAACATCAAAAATCTTAGGGAACAATGCGAGAAATAGAGAAGACTATACGATGTTCTGCAAATTTTGGCCAAAGCCGATTGCCAAAATACTGGCAAGGTGGTATGCGGAAAGTGAAAAGTCAAATGAGTTGTCGTAATGTGGATGGGGAGAACATATGAAAAAATTAATTATTATTCCAGCTTATAATGAGCAGGAAAGTATAAAGAAGACAGTCGAAGATATTATAAAAAATGCACCGGAGTTTGACTATATTGTAATCAATGATTGCTCTACTGATAGGACAAAAGAAATTTGTGAGACAGAAAAGTTTAATGTTGTGCATTTACCTGTGAATTTGGGAATTGGGGGTGCGGTTCAGACAGGGTACTTATATGCCGCAAGAAATGGATATGATATTGCTGTCCAAGTAGATGGAGATGGGCAGCATGATCCAAAGTTTTTAAGTAAAATGGCAGAGTTTATAGAAGCTGAACATGCAGATATGGTAATTGGCTCTCGATTTATTAATAAAGAAGGGTTTCAGTCATCAGGGGCAAGGCGTGTAGGAATTAAATATTTTACAATGTTAATAAAGTTACTTACAGGAGCAAAGATAACAGACCCAACGTCGGGGTTGCGGATGGTAAACAGAGAGATAATAGAATTTTTTGCGGAAGAATACCCAAAAGATTATCCGGAACCTGAAAGTGTTGTAGCTATTTTGAGAAGAAAGAAAAAAGTGTTAGAGTTACCTGTAATTATGAGAGAAAGAAGTGGGGGAGTGTCTTCTATCTCAATGAAAAAATCAGTGTATTATATGATAAAAGTATCACTTGCAATTTTGATTGAAAGGATTAGAAAATAGGAGGAGAAAAATGGATATCAAAATACAGTTGATTGTAGTGGTTATCATTGCTATTGCAATGGGAATTGTGGTTATGATGATTAGAAATAAGCAATTAGAGTTAAGATATGCCTTATCGTGGTTTGTGCTTGGTGTAGGGATACTTATTCTTGATTGTTTTCCAGATTTAATTACAGAATTGTCTGAAATTATGGGAATAGGAACACCGATTAATATGCTATTCTTCTTTGGATTTTGTTTTTCCTTAATGGTTATATTTGTTCTGACTGTTGTTGTATCAAAACTTACAGTGAAAGTAAAGAGACTTGCACAAGAAATTGCACTAATGGAAAATAAAGGTGAAATAGATGGAAAATAGAAAAAAAGGAAGTAAAATAATTGTAGCTTTTTTTGTGGCGATTTTGCTGTCGTTGGCAATTTCTACATTTATAACAAGCCATATGTGGGAAGGTGCTTCTATCATAATCGCATTAAGAGATATGAGAAAACAGATTATGTTAAATCGAGCGATTGTGCTAAGTCCAATTATCTTTTTTATAGAGCTTCATTTCGTAGTTGATATAAATACACTGTATACAAAAATATTTCGATATAGATGGATTTTGGGAGGAATAGTCTTAGTATTTCTTGTTATAAACAAATATAATGGGGATTCATTGGCTTGTTATAATTATATTCAACCTAATTTTCAAACAGAATTGGGGGAGCCATTTATTGGAGAGGAGAGATATATACGATCAGATGAGTACAGAGTGAATTCGCCTTCAGTATTATCATCGGGGAAAGGAGAAAATCCATACGGTCAGTATACAGATATCGCACGAGGAACAAAAACAGTAAACGGTGTATATGGGGTTAGTGCTAGATTAGGAACAGTTGCACAGGCGCCATGGAAATTAGTATTTCTTATATTGCCATTAGAATATGCCTTCAGTTTTTATTGGTATTTTCCTATTATTTTAGCATTCCTTGTAACGATTGAATTGTTTATGATTATTTCGAGAAAGAATGCACTGGTTTCTACGATGGGAGCATTTTTAGTTGTATCTTCAGCTTTTTGGCTTTGGTGGAGCTTTCCATTCATATTCATAGCAGGAGAGGCTAGTATCATATGTACATATTATCTTTTGGAATCTAAAGTGGTATGGAAGAAAATTTTATTTGCAATTGGATTTTCATTAGCGTTTAGTAATTTTGTGGTAAACTTGTATCCAGCATGGCAAGTCCCACTTGGATATTTGTTTTTAGTGATTGCTATATGGGTGATTCGAGAAAAATGGGATGAAATAAAGGCGTTAAATTGGAAACAGTGGGGAATCATAATAATAAGTATTCTAGTATCTATTGGACTAATTTTTTCCTATTTTTTTGATAATATTGAATATATACAAGCGATTATGCAAACGGCATACCCAGGAGATAGAAGACAGAGTGGTGGATTTAGTATTAATAAAGTGTTTTATTATGTCCAGTCACTATTTTATGCTTATAAGGATGTGGGAAATGCATCAGAAGCAGGTGTGTTTTTTAGTTTTTTCCCAATCCCCACATTAGTAGCAGGATATTGTTGGATAAAATCAAAAAAGAAAGATTGGCTTGTAGGAGGGCTTTTGCTGATTAGTATTCCTATGCTTATATATACAACTGTAGGATTGCCTGCAACTATAGCTAATATTACATTGTTAAGTTATAGTATGCCAGAAAGAGTAGTTGATATTATAGGATATATACAAATATATTTTATTGTAATTCTAATGTCTCGTTATGCAAAAAAGAGAAAATTTTCAATAGGCACAGCAAGTATTATTGCTATAGCTGTAGCTGGTAGCGCAGTATTCTTTTCAAAACAAAGCTATCCAGAATATTTATCTGGGTGGTCACTGCTGATAATGGTGTGTATCATTAGTGCGGGAGGTATAGTTCTATTATCTAATTTTAAGAGAACTATAAGCAAAATTTTTTGTATAGGAATGATTATAATATCGGTTATTACTGGTATTTATATCAGACCTATTTCAAAAGGTTTGGATACCATTTATGAAAAACCAGTAGCTCAGCAAATAGAAAAAATTACGAAAAAAGATCCAGATGCTAAATGGATTGCTCTCGACGGGACAGGAAACGCTTCTTTTATAACTATGTGTGGAGCTAAAACTATAAATTTTGTGAATTTTTATCCTAATATGGAACTTTGGGAAAAATTAGATGTAAATCACAATTACCAGAGAATTTACAATAGATATGCGCATATCGATATTGACTTTGTAGAGGGAGTAACAAGATTTCAAGAAGTTAGCCCAGATGCAATTCGAATAAAATTGGCATACAGTGATATAGAAAAGACAGAGGTTAAATATGTTTTTTCACAAGTCCCAGTAGAAAGTGATGAGAAGATAGAATTTTCAGAAATATATGGTGAAGATGGATGCTGGATTTATGAAGTGATTTATAAATCGCAAGAATAAATAAGGAAAAAAACTTGAATATAGGATGTTATGTGAGTATAATGACTATAAGAAAGTTTGAAGATGGAGGATAACTATGAGAACATATTTAGTAACAGGTGGAGCAGGATTCATTGGTTCAAATTACATTCATTACATGTTTAAGAAGTATGACAATGAAATTCGGATCATTAATGTTGACAAGCTTACTTATGCAGGAAATCTTGAAAATTTGAAAGATGTAGAAGATAGAGAAAATTATACATTTGTAAAAGCAGATATTTGCGATGCAGAAGCAATCAATAAGATTTTTGAGGAGAATGATATTGACCGCGTTGTACATTTTGCGGCAGAGAGTCATGTTGACAGAAGTATTAAGAATCCAGATGTGTTTGTAAAAACAAATGTACTTGGAACATTAGTGATGCTCAATGCGGCAAAGGCTGCATGGGAGTTAGAAGATGGAACATTCAAAGAAGATAAAAAGTTCCTTCATGTATCTACAGATGAGGTATATGGATCACTGGAAGAAGAAGGAGAATATTTCTACGAGACAACTCCTTATGATCCACACAGCCCATATTCAGCAAGTAAAGCATCTTCTGATATGCTTGTGAAATCTTATATGGATACTTATAAATTCCCTGCAAATATTACGAATTGCAGCAATAACTATGGACCTTATCAGTTTCCAGAAAAGTTGATTCCACTTATCATCAATAATGCCCTTCAAGGGAAACCACTTCCTGTATATGGAGATGGAAAAAATGTCAGAGACTGGTTATATGTAGAGGATCATGCGAAGGGAATCGATATGGTTCAGGAAAAAGGAAGATTATTCGAGACATATAATATCGGTGGACACAATGAGAAGCAGAATATCGAGATTATTCATATTATTCTTGATACACTTCAGGAGATGCTTCCGGAAGGTGATCCGAGAAAAGAACTTGTCAGTGAAAATTTGATCACATATGTGACAGATAGAAAAGGTCATGATAGAAGATATGCGATTGCTCCGGATAAAATTAAGAAGGAAGTAGGCTGGGTTCCGGATACTATGTTTGCAGAGGGAATCAAACTTACGATCAAGTGGTTCTTTGAAAATGAGGACTGGATGAAAAATGTCACAAGCGGTGACTATCAGAAATATTATGAAGAAATGTATAAATAAGAATTAAAAGACCGTACTTTTGTATGCAGATGATAGTATACAAAAGTACGGTTTTTAAGTAAATTAAAAATTTTTCCTGAGTTTATTTAATGCGTGACGAAGAGGAGCAGTAATTTTCCATGAAGTAGAATTAGTAATGGTATTGAGTGATGAGGATAAATAAGTCACCTGCTCCTGAAGTTTTTTCAAATGACTCTCGCATTGTTGAAGCTCTTCTGTCAATGATTGGATTTTATCTGTGTGATGTTTCGCATTTAATAAAGCGGTTTGAACAAATGAGTCACAGAAAATGTGTTGGTTACTGAGTGCATAGTAGGAAATTGGAGTAAAGTGATAGGAAGCTTCAAGAACTTCAGCAGTTTTTGGACAGGCTAACAGTTCTCCGAGTTTCATGATTCCAAGAATTGGATTTTGTTTTCCACCATATTTGCAATCGCAAAGTAAAAAGGCCTGTTCGCAGAGAAGTTCTTCCGGAGTAGCTGCGTGAGGATTACGAAAATAAGAGTGAAAAGTGCGTACAAATAATTCGGTATCCATATTTTCAAAAAAGTGGTTGCGGATCAGTAAATATTCATTTAAGTATCTGGTTGTATCAGATTCTGTGGTGGAACTTGTATTTAAAGTGGAGGAGGATAAAAATCGTCGCATGATAGTCAGATTTTCCTCTATAACAAAAATAGGATATTTTTGGGCAATGCGGATCCAGTAATCAAAGTCGTGAGCTTGTCGGTAAGCGGGATTGAAGTCTCCGATTTCTTTTTGGATTTCGGTTTTCATAAGCACGGAAGGATGAGAAAGGCAGTTTCCGTGAATGAAGAAAAATTCCAGCCAGTGTTCTTGACAGGATGGATGGCTACCGTTGAATAAGTTGTAAAGCTCTCGTTCAGAATCGTTGATACTATTTCCATGTTCGTCAATTAAATCCGTCCATGAAAAGCAAATATTACAATCTGGCGTTTTTTGCATGAAGTCTAGCTGCTTTTGCAGTTTGTTGGGATACCAAAGATCGTCGCTGTCGATTCTCGCAAGATATTCACCAGTCACTTTTTGGAAACCAAAGTTGGTAGCGTGACAAATATGTTGATTTTTTTCTAAAAAATAATATTCGATGCGGGGATCCCTACTGGCGTAATCTTTTATGATTGTCTGGGAACAATCAGTAGAACCATCATCAACTATAATAAATTGGATGTTTTGATAAGTCTGCGATAAGACACTTTCAATTGTTAGTGAGAGATGGGCTGCATGATTGTAGTTTATCATTAAAACACTTATTTTTGGATAAAACATAGAGAACCTCCTAATTTAATATTGATGTCAGCGTATCACGGTCTGACAAATTTGTAAAGAGAGCATAGGCGGGGAAGAAGAGGATTCTTGAAAGAATTTGAGAATCTTAAAGAAATGTGAAAAATATCTCAGAGATTGAAAAAGACAGAAGGAAGTGCTATAATACAACGTGACTTAATGTGCAGTTGCCAAAAACTACATCATGTCGGAAACCGAAAAGTTAGAAATGTGTATATAAAAAGTAGGAGGTACTTAAAATGAAAGGTATTATTTTAGCAGGTGGTTCAGGGACAAGATTATATCCACTGACAAAAGCAGTGTCAAAGCAGATCATGCCGGTCTATGATAAGCCGATGATCTATTATCCGTTATCCATTTTGATGCTGGCTGGAATTCGGGAGATTCTTGTAATTTCTACACCGAGAGATCTTCCGGTATTTGAGGAGTTACTTGGAACAGGAGAGGATTTAGGATTGAAGATGTCCTATGCGGTTCAGGAAAGTCCTAGAGGATTGGCAGATGCATTTATCATTGGAGAGGAATTTATTGGAAATGATAGTGTAGCTCTGATTTTAGGAGATAATATTTTTTATGGACAGAGTTTTTCGAAAATTTTACGAGAGGTGGCTTCACGGGAGTCCGGAGCAACAATTTTTGGATATTATGTAAGAGATCCGAGAGAGTATGGTGTAGTAGAATTTGATGAAAATGGAAAAGCGCTTTCGATTGAAGAAAAACCGGAACATCCAAAATCAAATTATGCAGTACCAGGATTATATTTCTATGACAATGATGTTGTGGAAATTGCGAAGAATGTAAAGCCGTCTGCACGTGGGGAAATTGAGATTACAAGTGTCAACAATGCATATCTTCAGAGAGGAGATTTGCGTGTAGAAACTTTGGGACGCGGTTTTGCGTGGTTGGATACTGGAAATCATGATGCACTTTTAGATGCAGCAGATTTTGTAGCAGCATTCCAAAAACGTCAGGGATTGTATATTTCGTGTATCGAAGAGATAGCATATAAGAGAGGATTCATTGACAAAGAGCAGTTGATTAAACTTGCACAGCCGTTATTGAAGACTGCATATGGAAAGTATCTGATGGAAGTGGCAGAAGGATTATAAGATTCGTCTGTAAATAAAAAGAAAGAAGGAAATTTCAATGGGAAAAATTACAGTAGAAACATGTGAAATCGAAGGACTGAAAGTGATTACTCCTACAGTATTTGGAGATGAACGTGGATATTTTATGGAAACATATAATTACAATGATTATAAAGAAGCGGGAATCGATATGGAGTTTGTTCAGGACAATCAGTCAAGCTCTAAGAAGGGAGTATTAAGAGGATTGCATTTTCAGATTAATTTTCCGCAAGATAAGCTTGTGCGCGTAGTGAGCGGAGAAGTATTTGATGTCGCGGTTGACTTAAGAGAAGGATCCAAGACATACGGACAGTGGTATGGTGTGTTACTTTCTGCTGAAAATAAGAAGCAGTTTTTCATTCCGAAAGATTTTGCACATGGATTTTTAGTTCTTTCTGATACAGCAGAGTTTGCATACAAATGTACTGATTTTTATCATCCAAATGACGAGGGCGGACTTGCATGGAATGACCCGGATATCGGGATTCAGTGGCCGATTCCGGAAGGAATGGAACTGACCATTTCTGAAAAGGATCAAAAATGGACAGGGATCAAGACGCTAAAGAAAGACAAGTAATTGGAGGATAAACTGTGTCAGTATATATACAGAATTTTTTGAAATTCCGACCACTTTTGATGGAGTTGGTCACAAGAGATATTAAGACAAAGTACAGACGTTCTATTTTAGGTGTATTGTGGACACTTTTGAACCCGTTACTCATGATGCTTGTATTGTCGGTCGTATTTTCGCATATTTTCAAATTTCAGGTAGAAAATTATCCGCTATACATTTTAAGCGGACAAGTTGTGTTTAACTTTTTTTCAGAGTCAACATCAAGTGCGATGTCATCGATCATCAATAATGCACCTTTGATCAAAAAGGTGTATATTCCGAAATACTTATTTACACTTTCCAGAGTTGCATCGAGTGTTGTCAATGTGATGGCTTCTTTCTGTGCGCTTATTGTTGTAATGGTATTTTCTGGTATTGAATTAAACTTTACTGTATTGCTTCTTGTTGTTCCAATGGGGATACTGATTATTTTTTCAACGGGGATTGGTCTGCTTTTGGCAACAGTAGCCGTAAAATTCAGAGATATCATCCATTTATATGGGGTATTGATTACTGCATTAACTTATTTGACACCGGTTATTTATCCGATTTCTATCTTGCCGGCAAAAATACGTTTCTTCGTAGAATTAAATCCGCTGACAGGAATTTTAAATATGTTTAGAAATCTAATGTTCTATAACACGCTTCCGACAGTGGGACAGCTTTTGACAAGTGTTACCATTGCAATCGGCACATTCCTACTTGGATTGTTCGTATTTTACAAGAATCAGGATAAATTTATTCTTAATATTTAGGAGAGAAAATATGTCGGAAATTATGGTAGAAGTTTCAAATGTTTCTGTAAAATTTCATCTATCACGGGAACGGATTGACAGTATCAAAGAGTATATTATTAAAAAAATTAAAAACCAGATTGAGTATGATGAGTTTATGGCGCTTCAGGATGTCAGCCTTACTGTGGAAAAAGGAGAGTCTGTTGCGCTGATCGGTTTAAATGGCTGTGGGAAAAGTACACTTTTAAAAACAGTTGCTGGTGTTTTAAAGCCGTTTAAGGGAAGTGTGAGAGTTTATGGAACGGTAGCGCCGCTGATAGAATTGGGGGCAGGATTTGACCA
This sequence comes from uncultured Lachnospiraceae bacterium, assembly GCA_958446945.1. Taxonomy (GTDB): domain Bacteria; phylum Bacillota; class Clostridia; order Lachnospirales; family Lachnospiraceae; genus UBA9414. Next base: position 10,433 of record CAUCYJ010000077.1, read on the forward strand.
TGATCTTACAGCAAGAGAAAATGTGTTTTTAAATGGAGCAATCCTTGGATACGATCGTAAGTCTATGGAAAAACACTATGAGGATATTGTGGAATTTTCAGAACTTAGAGATTTTATGGATGTGCCGATCAAAAACTTTTCCTCAGGAATGTTGGCAAGACTGGCATTTGCGATTGCAACGATTGGTACACCGGATATTTTGATTGTAGATGAAGTGCTCTCTGTTGGAGATTTTCGTTTCCAACAAAAGTGTGAGAAGCGCATCCAACAAATGATGAAGAAGGATACATCGATTTTATTTGTTTCTCACAGTATTGATCAGGTGAAGAAACTGTGTACAAAAACAGTGTGGATTGAAAAAGGAAAGGTCAAAATGATCGGACCGACAGAGGAAGTCTGTGCTCTTTATGAACAGGCATACTAAAAGAAGAACAGAAGTGAGGTTTATTATGAAAAAAATAGTAAAAACAATCATCATGATACTTCTGATGGTAGCTGTCGGTGCAGTTCATGCATATGGGCAGTGGAAGCAGCCGGTATATGATACAACGGTAGATGCAGCCGAATATCAGAATGTGGGTGAGATTAGCGGGACAGCAAAGATTGAGCAGGAATTTACGGCAGAGTATAACGGAATGAATGGGCTGTTTGTTCGCACATCTACATGGGGACGAGTGAACGATAGCAAGATGACGTATGAGCTTGTCAATATAAAAGATGATTCGGTAATCGCAGAAGGAGTACTGAAAGTTTCTGAAGTGACAGACAATGATTACAAAGAGATTACTTTTCCAGAGGTGAAAGAAAGTAAGGGAGAAGAGTATCGCTTTACAATTGCAGCAGATGGAATCAACAACGGAGAAGGAATCAGTATTTTTACGACGAAGAAGGCAGAGAGTGCAGAAGTGCTGAAAGTAAGTGGAAAGGAACAGGATCAGGCACTTGTAATGAAAGTGCAGGCAAAAGAATTTAATTGGGAAGATTTTATTGTTCTGATCGGATTACAACTTTATGTCGTTGGCTTCGTGAAGTTGTTGTACAGATTTTTGAAATAGAAGGCAGATTGGAGGAAGCATGCAGTATAAAAGTTGTATTGACGTAATAAAATACCGGATAAAACCTGAAGAAGCTTATATAAGGATTAATGGATGGGCATTTGAAAAAAATGGACAGCCATTAGAAATAATTACTGAGATCAATGGGAAGGTAGTTCCAAACAGATTAAAGAAAATCAAGCGTCCGGATGTGGCAGAAAAGTTTAA
>CAUCYJ010000078.1:0-11666 GCA_958446945.1 uncultured Lachnospiraceae bacterium
ATCATAACTGATTCGCTTTGTCAAGAACTTTTTTATTTTATTTTTTTCAAGTCCTTGTTGTCTTTGCGACAGCTCATTTAGATTATCACATCTGTTCGGCTTTGTCAACAACTTTTTTCTTTTCCAGAAAACTTTTTTGTTGATTGGAAGCCCTGTCTTGCGACAGCTCGTTTATATTATCACTCTCTGGTACGATTGTCAACATTTTTTTACAATTTTTTCTAATTTTTTTAAATATTTTTCTATTACTATTTTACCATTCTTCCTGTGCTGTTCTGAACATACGAAATGAGACAGAAGTTTTGTCCTCTGTCTCACAATTTCTTATGATCTTTCTTTTTTCATTCAGTCTCTGCGCGATTTTCAAGTTTTCTGAAAAGGCGCATTAATACAATTACAGCTGCAACGGCTAGTACAAGTTCTGCCGTAAACTGCGTATATGCAAGTCCATATAACGGGAAGATTGCATTTAAAATATAAATCGCCGGTATCTCCAAAATAATTTTCCGCATAATCGCAAATCCCAGAGCATGCTTTCCCATTCCTACTGCCTGAAATACTCCGACTGCCAGAAAGTCCATGCACAAAAATGGTAATCCGATACAAAATCCTCGCAAAAATCTTGTTCCATATGCGATAATTGTTTCATTTTCCATAAAGAACGAGATTAATTTTCCAGCTCCCACATAGTAACCAATTGCTACCACAGCAAGAAATCCAAGAGAAATTCTTGCTGAAAAAAGAAGCGTTCCTTTCATTCGTTTATAATTTCTACTGGAATAGTTATAACTGATCAATGGCATGATTCCCTGCGACATGCCCATTGCAATGTTCATTGGAACCATATTGATTTTCTGGGTGACACCCATTGCTGCAACTGCGTCTGCTCCAAATCCTGCTGTAAAATTATTCAAAATTGTCATTCCGGTAACATTGAGCAGATTTTGGATCGATGCCGGAATTCCTACTCCGCAGATTCCAAGCACAATCTCTCTTTTGAACTTACACTGCGAAAGCTGGATACATACATATGTTGATTTCTTTCTCACATACAAAAGTACAAAGAAATACATACAGGCAAAGCAATTTGAAATACATGTTGCCATTCCTGCTCCCGCGGCTCCCATATCCAATCCCTGCGGCAAAATAAAAATCGGATCTAAAATCATGTTCATCAAACAGCCGCTCATTGTCCCAATGCTTGCATGAAGCGAGGCACCTTCTGCCCTTACCAAATAGGCCATCACAACATTTAAGATAGACGGCACCGCGCCGAAATTAACCGTCCATTGCAAATATGCTGCCGTTGCCTCTGCTGTTTTTACGTCTGCGCCAAGTATATTTAAAAGAGGTATTTGTCCAAATGTACAAAGAAGTGAAAATACAATCCCGCTAAACAATGCACTGTAGAATCCAACCGCCGAGCTTTTATATACGGTATCATAATCTTTCCGTCCAAGTGCTCTGCTCATCATACTGGAACTTCCCACGCCAAAAAGATTATTCACTGCATTAAAGGCAAGCAGTACCGGTGCTGCCAATGTTACAGCTGCATTTTCTATCGGATTATTCAGCATTCCTACAAAATATGTATCTGCCAGATTATAAATAACCATAACAAGAGAGCTCAAAATTGTAGGAACAGATAACTGTGACACTGCCTTTGGAATTGGCACAGTTTCAAATAATTCCAATCTCTTTTTATTCTTCATAATTCTTTCCGTCATCCTGACTTGTGTAATTTGTTCTGCAATAAATTGATTGATCGCTAATATCAAGATCTTTTCCATCTAATACCGCTTTTATGAGCCTGTCTTTCTGATCATACACTAGTTTCAGTGAGAAAAACGGAACCTGATCCGCCAGCAATTTCAAAAAAATCTTATCTCCCTGCCAAAGATTTAATTCACTGACACGATCAATTTCAATCCATTCCAGTTCACCTTCATCGCACACGATTGGCTCTCCCGAAAAATCATCTGCCGTAAAAAGTGACATATATTCCGTAATGCCCTTTTCTGTAACAAAAGTAACAATTCCTCGATACCGGTAAGATGTCAACGTATATCCGGTCTCTTCCTTTACTTCTCGTAACACACATTCTTCCGGGCTTTCATCCTCTTCAAAATGTCCTCCGACTCCAATCCATTTATCTTTATTAATATCATTTTCTTTCACTGTTCGATGGAGCATAAGATATTTTCCATCGCGTTCTATATAACACAATGTACTCAATTTGTGCATACTACTGCCTCCCTCAACTTGTTCTGTTTTCTATCTTATCATAGATGAAATTTCCTTTCCAGCAAAAAAGGAATTACTTCATCAACATAATCCTGATAAAGCAATCCCTTTTCTTATCTCTGTTCGAAACTTTTTTCTGTTTTTTATTTTTAGATTCTTGTAATAACTCCTGTTACAAGCTCTTTAAACTGTTTTGCCACACGGTCAGCTGTTTCCTGTACTTCTTTGTGATTCAGCTGTTCTTTTGACATACCTGCTGCCAGATTCGTAATACAGGAGATACCGCACACTTCCATTCCCATATGATGTGCTGCCATTGCCTCACATGCTGTGCTCATACCTACTGCGTCACCGCCCATCGCTCTGCAGAGACGCACTTCTGCCGGTGTCTCATAGCTTGGTCCGGTAAACTGCACATAAACGCCTTCCTGAAGCTTAATCTGCAGTTCTTCCGCAGCTTTGCGGATAATATCGCGCATACGCTTACTATACACTTCACTCATATCCGGAAATCTTGCTCCAAGTTCATCCAAATTCGGTCCGATCAGAGGACTTGGTACACCTGTTGTAATATGATCAGTGATCATCATGAAATCACCCGGCTGAAATTCAAAGTTCACTCCGCCTGCAGCATTCGTCAAAATCAGTTTTTTGGCGCCCAGCATTCCCATTAGTCTTGTCGGGAGCACAACATCTGACATTGGGTACCCTTCATAAAAATGTACTCGTCCCTGCATAATCACAACCGGAACCTGATTCACATATCCAAATACAAATCTTCCCTTATGTCCTGCTACAGTAGATGTCGGGAAACCTTCAATCTCTGTGTATGCGATCGTCTGCTCGATCTGAATCTCATCTGCATAATCACCGAGTCCTGATCCGAGAATCACTGCTACTTCCGGCTGAAAATCTATTTTCTTTTTAATACTTTCTACACATGTCATTAATTTGTTATATACTTCGTTCATCACTAACCTCTTTTCTGCTTATTCCGTCTCCATAACGGCAGCAACTATTTTTTTCAATGCAAGATACTGCTCATAATCAATCAGTATCTGATTCCCTTCTTTTGTGAGCATCCCATCTTCTGAAAACTTTTTCACAGCCCGATTAATCGTTTTCAGACAAAGTCCTGTACCATTCGCCAGGCTCTGACGTCCGCCACGCACACGAAGCACACCGTTTCTCGCATACCGTTCATAACGCTCTGTCAGAAGCATTGCTAACCTATCTGAACCTTGAAGAAACAAAAGCGCCCTTCCCTTTCTTCCATCTTCCAAAAGATACTCTCCAACGCGCTTTGCCTCCTGTTTCAATGCATGAATATCTGAACTCATCCAACGCTCAAATATTGCCCTAGGTATTTTCACGACTGTACATTTCGTAACTGTCCGCAATGTCGTACGATATGTGTCCAAATCCATAATAAATTCCATTCCACCCATAGCATATACTTTGTCAAAGCGCATAAACTCATATGTAATTCCACAAAATCGATAATCAATTGCTTCAATTGTTCCTTTTCCAATAAAGTAGATATTATCTACCGGAGCATTTTCTCTCACGAAAATCACATTCTTATCCATTTCCTCAATCTGAAATGAATCCAGAAGCCACAAGGGCGCTCCTTTAAAATATTCTTTGAACTGTTCCTGCCTGTCTTTATCAACGTCTTTCAGAAATGGCAGCGCTTCATATAATGTTTTATATCCCACTCATTTCTCCTTCCTCACATTTTGCAGCTATTTAGCGGATTTCCCGGCCACTCTTCCCATAAGTCTTTCAATCTTTCCTGACAGAAACTGAATAACAGGTCCCGCTGTTACTGCCGTGATCACAGTAATAACTCCCAACTTTCCTCCAAGCAAGAAGCCGATTGCGATACATCCCACATCAAATGAAATTTTTACTACTTGAAACTCTTTCTTTGTTTTATCCCGAAGAACCATAACAAGTCCGGTAAATGGATCAAGCCCCATATCCGCCGTAATAAACATTGCGACTCCAAGATACATGAGCGTACACCCAACTACCGCCCCTATCATCTGTGTCAAGAGTGTTCCTGTTCCAAATATTATTTGATAAATTTTTCCTCCAACGCTTACCGCATTGCCATAAAACAGCAAATGAACGAGCGTTCCAATGCTGACATAATGTTTTTCTGCCAAAAAAACTATTATGATCAGCACGATATTTACGATATTTGAAGTCATCCCAAGCTGCTCCGGCGACAGATTAGCCGCATTTCGGATCCCATCATAAACAATTCCTATCGGATCATTTCCAAGCGCCGCTGAAGCATTAAAAGAAACACCTATGCCGATAAAAATAATCCCTGCAATCCCCAGAAGCATTTTCGCTGCTTTATCTTTATTCCATCGCATACTTTTCTCCAAAACGCTATATCAGTTGTTGCAAAATAGAAGTACCAATCGTTCCTTCCGGCATTTTCACACCGAAATTTTCTGCTATAGATGCTCCGATTACAGCAAATGTATCTGTCTCTTCCAATGCACCGCCTTCTTTCATTTGTTTTGCGTAGGCAATAAACGGTACATACTCTCTTGTATGGTCAGTTCCTGTATATGTCGGGTCATTTCCATGATCTGCCGTCAGAATCAGAAGGTCATCTTCCCGAAGTGTTTCCAGAAGTACTCCGAGATTCTTATCAAATTTCTCAATTTCCTCAGCATACCCTTTCACATCTCTTCGATGTCCCCAAAGAGCGTCAAAATCAACAAGATTTACAAAACACAAACCATTAAAATCTTTTTTACTAATCTCAATCGTCTGTTCCATTCCATGCACAGAACTATTAGAGTGGTGCGCCTCTGTCACACCTTCACCGCAGAAAATATCATTAATCTTACCAACGCTGATTACGTCAAATCCGTCGTCCTTCAGCGCATTCAGCACTGTCTTTCCTGTCGGTTTTAACGCATAATCATGACGGTTGCTCGTACGTTTAAACTCACCTTTTTTCTTACCAATATAAGGTCTTGCGATTACACGCCCGACACGCCATTCATCCTTCATCGTAATCTCTCTTGCAATTTCACAGCATCGATAGAGATTCTCGAGATCAAATGTTTCCTCATTTCCACAGATTTGAAGCACAGAGTCTGCAGAGGTATACACGATCATAGCGCCTGTCTCAATTTCTTCTTCTCCCAATTCCTCTATGATCTCCGTTCCACTTGCGCTCTTATTTCCGATAACTCGTTTCCCGCATCGTTTCTCCAATTCTTCAATCAATTCTTTTGGGAAACCTGTTTCTGTAAAAGTTTTAAATGGTTTTTCTGTATGAATCCCCATCATTTCCCAGTGTCCTGTCATCGTATCTTTGCCATTACTTGTTTCTGCCATTCGCATATAACGTCCAAGCGGATGTTCTACACCTTCCATTTTTCCACCCTTATGCAGATTCAGCATTCCAAGCTTCTGAAGATTCGGAATCTCAAGCGTTTCCATCTGTTCCAAAATATGTCCAAATGTATCTACACCCGTATCTCCAAATCTCCCAGAATCCGGCATGGCTCCAATTCCCAGAGAATCTAATACAATCACAAAAACTCTCTTATATTTATTCATCCTGTCTCACCTCATACTATCTGTTATTCTGCTCAAATTCTGTAATCTTGCGATATAATTTCTGTTTTATATCATCTGATGCAAAAGCAGTATCTGCCGCATTTTTCATCAAACGAATCAAGTCTACATCCTTCATTCCATATGTGTTTTGAATAAATTCTAATTCTTTTGTCATGGAAGTGTTGCTGACAGTACGATTATCTGTATTAATACTTACAGAAAGTCCTGCCTTTAAAAACTCCCGCAGCGGGTATTCTTCCGGACAGCTTACCGCCTTTGTCTGAAGGTTACTGATCGGACACATTTCAATTCCGATCCCCTCTTGCCTAATAAGCTTTTGCAGTCCCGGATGCCCCCGCATCGCAATTCCATGTCCAATTCTTCCGGCTCCTGCTTTTACTGCGTCTGCAATATTCTGCGCACTTCCACATTCACCTGCATGTATCGTAAATGGCATACCGAGTGCTTTTGTTTTTTGGAACAGCTCCATAAATTCTGTCATTGGATACTGTGCCTCTGCTCCAGCCAAATCGGCTGCACATACACCTGCGCCAAGAAACTCTCTTGCATCACGAATCATCTTAAAATTCTCTTCTTCACTGTGATGACGCATCGCACATGTGATAACATTGTACTCGATTCCAAATGCTTTCTTTCCCCGTTCAAGTCCCCGCAGCAGCGCTTCGAGTACCTGTTTTGTTCCCATTTTCTCTGTCACAGAAAAAAGCGGTGCAAATCGTATTTCTGCATAACATACTTCTTCTGCGCTCATCGTCTTTAATACATCATAACCTGCCCCTTCAAGCCCTTCTTCATCTTTCAGGCACGCACACGGCAGTTCAAATTTTTCCAGATATTCCACAAGACTCTTACAGTCTGCAGACACGGAAAGTTCCTCTTCAGACACATCTCTTCCAAGATGTGTCTGAATGAACTCTTTGCTGAGTGAACCATCCAGATGACAATGCAATTCTATTTTAGGCAGACGTTTCAATTCTTCTGCTCGCATACTCACATTCTCCCTGTTTATCAGTCTATTTACACCAGATTTCCCGGCCCGAATCCAAGCGGAAGCAATTGCTCTAGTGTAAAAATGTCATAATGTTCTTTACTCGTTGCTAAAATAATCTGAAACTCTTTTGGATTGCAGAATTCCATCATAACCTGACGGCACACCCCGCAAGGCGACGCATAATCCGTTAGGATTCCTTCTCTTCCACCTACGATACAGATTGCCTCAAATTCTCTGACACCTTCGCTTACCGCTTTAAAAAACGCAGTTCGCTCTGCGCAGTTCGTCGGTGTGTACGAAGCATTTTCAATATTGCACCCTGTATAAAGTGCTCCATTCTTCGCAAGCAAAGCTGCACCGACTTTATATCCTGAATACGGTGCGTAAGAAAAATTCAGCTGTTCGACCGCAGTTTCAATCAATTTCTCTATGAGTTGTTTGTCCATCTGCAGATCCCTCCGAAATCTTAATATCCTGTTGCCTCTTCATTTTTCACAAGTTTGATCATTCTGCTTGTTCCTAAGCGCTCTGCACCAAGTGCAAGAAATTTCTCTGCATCTTCCAAAGCTGAAATTCCTCCGGCAGCCTTCATTTTTACATTTGGACCGATATGTTTTGCAAACAATTCAATATCTTCAAAGGTAGCTCCCGCTTTTGAAAAACCTGTAGAAGTCTTAATATAATCTGCACCTGCATTTGTTACAAGTTCACACATTTTTACTTTTTCTTCTTCCGTCAAAAGACATGTCTCAATAATCACTTTTAAGATCTTTTCTCCGCACGCTGCTTTTAATGTACGGATTTCTTCTTCTACAAAATCATATTTTTTATCTTTCAGCCAGCCGATATTGATTACCATATCAATCTCTTCTGCACCATTTGCAATTGCATCTTTTGTCTCAAATTCTTTTGTTTTTGTTGTCATATATCCGTTAGGAAATCCGATTACTGTACATACCGGAATCTTTCCTTCCATATATTCAGCTGCTTCTTTTACATAGCTTGGCGGAATACATACAGACGCTGTCTTATATTCCATTGCCTCATCACAAATCTGTTTAATTTCTTCCCAAGTAGCAGCCTGTGTCAATAATGTATGGTCAACATGTTTTAAAATTTCTGAATGATTCATCGTTTCCATCTCCTCTTTAATTTTCCTTTGCCTGATCCTTTTTGATTAGCTCGCGGATTGCATCAACTGCAACCTGGATTGCTTTATCTGTATCATGTACAACCGGATTTTCCAATCCTAACTTCTCTCTTTCCTGATTAGCAACAACAAGGAAACAGGAACCAGCGCGCACGCCGAGATAACTTGCCACAATAAAAAGTGCTGCTGATTCCATCTCAGACGCCAGACATCCAAGACGTTTCCATGCTTCCCATTTATTCATTAGTTCATAGCTTACCGGCTTTGTCTCGGGCTCATGCTGCCCGTAAAACGCATCCTTACACTGAACAACGCCTGTATGGAACTTGCATGCTTTTTTCTGTGCCGCCTCTACAAGTGCATTCGTTACTGTCAAATCTGCCACTGCCGGGAATTCCATCGGTGCATATTCTCTTGAAGTTCCTTCCATACGGATTGCTCCCGTTGCGATCACAACATCTCCACTTTTTACTTCTGTCTGCATACCTCCACATGTCCCGATTCGGATAAATGTATCCGCACCACAGCGGTACAGCTCTTCCATAGCGATAGATGCTGACGGTCCACCGATTCCTGTAGAGGTAACACTAACCTTTACCCCGTCAAGTGTTCCTGTATAAGTGACATATTCTCTGTTATCTGCAATCAGAACCGGATTATCCAAATATTGCGCAATCTTTACACATCTTTTTGGATCTCCTGGCATAATCACATAACGGCCAATTTCTCCTTGTGCTACCTGAATATGATACTGTCTGCTTGCATCTTCTGAATAATTTTTCATATCAGCTTTTCCTCCTTCTAGCGCTGTCCTTTATCATATGGGATACCCTCTGCCTTCGGCGCTCTTGACTTCTTAGATACAAATACAAGAACAATAAGGGAAATGATATACGGAAGCATATTGTATAAAGTACTCGGAAGTTTCAGCGCCACAAGCGCATCAAATCCTGTGTATACATTAGAAAGTGCACGGAAAAATCCAAACAGAAGCGCTGCCATTCCTATGCTGATCGGTCTCCACTGTCCAAAGATCATAACCGCCAATGCAAGGAAACCAAATCCTGCTACACCATTTTCAAACTTCCATTCGCTTACTCCGGCCGTAATATAAACAAGCCCTCCAAGTCCGCCGAGCGCTCCCGAAATTAATACGCCTGCATAACGCATTTTATAAACATTAATTCCGACTGAGTCTGCTGCCTGCGGATGTTCACCACATGCACAGAGTCTCAGACCAAATTTCGTCTTATAAAGCACCACATAAGAAACAACTAACATGATAAATGCAATCAGCATAAACCAGTTAAATTCAAATCTGCCAATGTTCATGATAAACGCTTTCTTTGCATGGCCATAAGCTACTGTCGAAGAAACATTATCCACACTTTCTGCTGTATTGATTGCTCTTACAATAACAACTGCTGCTGCCGGTCCAAGTAAGTTCAACGCCGTTCCGACAAGTGTCTGATCTGCATTAAACCGAATTGCTGCCACCCCGAGCAGAAGTGAGAAAATCATGCCAATAAGAACACTTGCAAGAATCACAAGCAGAATCACAAGCGGCGCAGCCATTCCTGCCGGAAGATATTTCATTGTCAGAGCGCCTCCGAGCGCTCCCATAACCATGATGCCTTCCAGTCCGATATTAATAACACCACTATGTTCTGAGAAGCAGCCTCCAAGTGCTACAAGCAGCAGAACAGAAGCAAATATTAATGTATACTGAACTAATAACAACATTATGCTTCGCCTCCTTTCTGTTCTTTCGCAGCCATTTTCTCATCTCTCTTATCCAGATATCTATTCAGCCACATCTTGAAGAACAATACAAAACCACATAAATAAATGATAAACGCTGAAATCAAATCTGAAATCTGCGTACAGTACATTGTCTTATCCACATAAGTTCCCCCACTTGTAATATGTTGGATAAAATAAGAAGAAAAGATAGCTCCTATCGGATTCGTTCCACCGAGGAATGCCGCCGCAATTCCATTGAATCCCATCGCCGGAACACTTGTCTGCTGTACCATCCACTGCTCAATACCGCTTAAATAGAAGATGCCTGCTCCCATTCCTGCAAGAGCTCCTGCGATCATCATTGTTAAAATGATGTTTCTCTTTTCCCGCATACCACAATATTTTGCAGCATGTTTATTCATACCTGTTGCTTTTAATTCATAACCAAATTTTGTTCTATCCAGTACAATCCATACAAGAACTGCCATAATAACTGAAAGTATGACTCCGATAGTAACGAATTCATTATTGGAAAACATTTTATCCAGCCCTGCATTCGGAAGAAGTGCAGATGAATTTGTACTCTCTAATGTCTTAGTGTACGGTGTAGACTGTTCTTTTACTTTTGTCAGAAGCATATTTACACAGTACAGCCCAATCCAGTTCAGCATGATGCAAGAAATAACTTCATTTACATTAAAGTAAGCTTTCAAGGCACCTGAAATGCCTCCTACAATTGCTGCTGCCAGCATTGCTGCCGGAAGGCAAATGTACCACGGCATATCAAACTTCAACGCGAGAAAAAGACATGTACCAACTCCAATGACATACTGTCCTGCTGCACCAATATTAAAAAGACCAACCTTCCACGCAAAAAGCACTGACAGAGAACACATCAAAAGTGCTGAGGCCTTTACGAGCGTTGTTCCCAGATATTTCATAACCGCAACAGAACTCGGATAATATAAATAGTTTTTCAAAATTGCAGTGATCGCTTTACCGGCACCGCTCGGATTAATGATCAAAAGTACCACATATCCAATCAAGAGACCAAGTATAATGCAAAGCACTGATCCGAGAATCGTCTGAACGCCGCTGTTTCTCAAGAGGCTTTGTTTCTTCGTTGTTTCTTTATTCATTTGCCCCTGCCTCCTTTCTCTTAGAACCTGCCATGTAAAGACCAAGCTCTTCCACTGTAACCTTCTTTGGATCAAACTCTCCAACAATTTCACCTTCGTACATAACGAGGATTCTGTCAGAAACATTCATAACCTCATCCAGTTCCAGACTGACAAGCAACACTCCTTTTCCCGCATCTCTTTGTGCCACTAACTGCTTATGGATGTATTCAATCGCGCCGACATCAAGCCCTCTTGTTGGCTGAACTGCGATCAAAAGTTCCGGATTTTTATCAATCTCGCGGGCAATGATCGCTTTCTGCTGATTACCGCCTGACATGGAGCGGGCTTTCGTAACAGCTCCCTGACCTGACCGGATATCGTACTGCTCAATCAGTTTATTTGCATATTCGCGGATTGCCTTGCGCTTTAAAAATCCACCTTTATTTGTAAACTGCGGTTCAAAATATCTTTGAAGTACAATATTATCTTCAAGGGAATAATCAAGAACAAGTCCATGTTTATGTCTGTCTTCCGGAATGTGGCTCATTCCTGATGTCAAACGCTTGCGGATTGGCATATGTGTAATGTCCTGTCCATTCATGATAATCTTTCCGCTCTTTAACGGTTCCAGTCCGGAAAGTCCATATACAAATTCTGTCTGTCCATTTCCATCAATTCCGGCGATACAAACAATCTCTCCCCTTCTTACCTGAAGAGATACATTATTAACGGCATTGTTTTTGTGATGTTTTGAAGCAACTGTCATCCCCTGAACATCAAGCACAACCTCCTGTGGTTTTGC
>CAUCYJ010000079.1:0-11533 GCA_958446945.1 uncultured Lachnospiraceae bacterium
TCTTTTCCTCTCCAATTCAATACAAGTCGCGGCTCTTCTGTTACAACTGCCACTTCTACCGCTTCGAGGTTTTCTTCTTTTGCATATCCAAGAAATTCTGCAACATCTTTTGGATCTACCACCACAGCCATACGTTCCTGGGACTCAGAAATGGCAATTTCTGTTCCGTCAAGTCCTGCATATTTCTTTGGAACCTTATCCAGATCTACTTTCAGACCTGCTGCTAATTCTCCGATCGCTACAGATACGCCGCCTGCTCCAAAGTCATTACATTTCTTGATTAATCTGCTGACTTCTTCACGACGGAACATTCTCTGAATCTTACGTTCTGTCGGAGCGTTTCCTTTCTGCACTTCTGCACCGCATGTCTCAATAGACTCTTCAGTATGTACTTTTGAAGAACCTGTAGCGCCGCCGCAGCCGTCACGTCCGGTACGTCCTCCTAAAAGAATAATAATATCTCCCGGATCGGATGTCTCACGAATAACCGCACGTCTCGGAGCTGCACCCATAACTGCACCGATTTCCATACGTTTTGCGACATAATCCGGATGGTAAATCTCTTTAACCATACCTGTTGCAAGTCCGATCTGATTACCATAAGAACTATAGCCATGTGCAGCACCTCGAACAAGCTTCTTCTGAGGAAGTTTTCCCTTCAGAGTCTCCTTTACAGAAACAGTCGGATCTGCAGCACCTGTTACGCGCATTGCCTGGTATACATAAGTACGTCCTGACAACGGATCACGGATTGCACCGCCAAGGCATGTGGCAGCTCCACCAAACGGTTCGATCTCTGTCGGATGGTTATGTGTCTCATTTTTAAAGTTTACAAGCCACTCTTCTTCTACACCATCTACCTCAACTGGCACAACGATACTGCAGGCATTGATTTCTTCTGATTCTTCCTGGTCTTCTAATTTTCCTTCTTTTTTTAATTTGCGCATTGCCATCAGTGCCAAATCCATCAGACATACAAATTTATCTTCACGTCCTTTGAAAATCTCACTGTGATCTGCAAGATAACGACGGTATGTATCTTCAATCGGAGTTTTATAGTCTCCCTCTCCAAAAGTTACATCTGTTAATTCTGTAGAAAATGTTGTATGACGGCAGTGATCAGACCAGTATGTATCAAGTACACGGATTTCTGTCATAGACGGATCTCTGTCTTCTTCTGATTTAAAATATCCCTGAATATGCTGGAAATCTTTAAATGTCATTGCAAGTCCAAGAGAACTATATAGCTCTTTTAACTCTTTCTCTGGCATATCTTTAAAACCGTCAAAGATCTTAACATCTTTCGGTTCATCATATACAGTTACAAGTGTTTCCGGTTTCTCCATACCTGTCTCTCTTGAATCTACCGGATTAATGCAGTGATCTTTAATCGCCGCCAGCTCTTCTGCTGTTATTTTCCCTTCAATAACATAAGTTGTTGCTGTTTTAATGACTGGCTGTTCATCTTCTTTAATAAACTGTACGCACTGTACTGCTGAATCTGCTCTCTGGTCAAACTGTCCCGGAAGATACTCCACTGAAAAAACGCTGCTTCCTTCTGCTGCTGGAAATTCCTCCAGATACAGTGTGTCCACAGGCGGTTCTGCGAAAATACCATTGCAGGCACGCTCAAATGTTTCATCTGAAAGATTCTCTACATCGTAACGATTCAAGACACGCACATTTTCTACTGTGCGGATTCCAAGATAACTCTTGATCTCCTGATTCAGTTCTTTTGCCTGTACAGCAAACTCCGGTTTCTTTTCCACATAAACTCTTCTTACGCCGTTCATATAGTCCTCCTTTGATCTATTCGTGTCATTACATTGCTGCAAATTACTTCTACTTTATTCTCATTTTATCACATTTCTCTTGATTAGTATAATTAATATATCTAAACTTTCTTATAAGTGTAACTTATTCTTCTCTTTTTCTTTTATAAAAATATCGTCGCACCAGCGCTCCCAAAAGAATCAGAACACAAAAAATTCCAAAGCATCCGCCGATCCGCACAACCATATCGAAGAAAAATCCTTCCGGCAACATCCGAATCATATAATCTGTTGCCGGATCAAACAGCCAGAGATCATTATCAAAAAAGATTTTGTGAAAGATTTCAAAGATTTTTGTAAAATTCACGTAACAAAAAATACCCAGGAGAATCGATGCTGATGCAAAAAGCCCGAGTGCAGTCAAAATTGCTTTCGATACAATCCCATATCGTCGCTCTGTCCTCCATCCAATCCATCCTAAAAGGATAATCCCCATTACAAATGAAATTCTCATCAGCTTCAAGCCTCCAAGAAATAATTCTTTAACCTCTTCCATATGGAATCGATCCTGCTCATTGAAGAAATCCTGCTCCATTCCCTCTACGGTCGTTACAATTGATAGTTCCTGCTCCTGCCCACGCAAATATTACATCTTATATTTTGTCACATTCATAACATCTTCTAATTCCATTTCTAATGATTTGGTCACCTGATATTTGATATATTCTTTTTCATAAAAACGATATTTCGGATCACCATAAACTGCAATATCAAAACTTGCAAGAACTCCTGCAAAAATAATCAGCAACGCTCCTACTACTGCTGTTATCTCATAAATCCATCTCTTTCTTTGACTCATACTGTAATCCTTTCTTTTTCCTCTCCTTATAATCTATCATATCATATTCTCTTTCTTATTGAAAACAAGAAGTTGCTTTATCAAAATGAAACTAGGAAATTCTCAAGGAGATATTGTTTTTTTCTAAGTTTTCTCCTATAATATCAGTAATATTTATAAGGAGAACTAATAATGGATATTAACTATGAATTATATAAAGTATTCTATTATGTCGCAACAACACTAAGCTTCTCAGAAGCATCAAAACAGCTTTTTATATCACAGTCAGCAGTCAGTCAGTCCATTAAAACATTGGAGAAAAAACTGGATCAGCCACTATTTATCCGAAGTACCAAAAAAGTACGTCTTACACCGGAAGGAGAGATCCTTCTCCGTCATATCGAACCGGCTATGAATCTAATCCGGCGCGGAGAAGCACAGCTTACTGACACTGCCTTTACCGGAGGACAGATTCGTATCGGCGCCAGTGATACCATCTGCCGCTATTTCCTCGTACCCTATTTAAAACAATTCCATAAGGAATTTCCTAACGCACACATAAAAGTAACCAACCAGACTTCTATCCGCTGTGTAGAACTTCTGGAAACCGGTCAGGTAGATTTCATCGTTACGAACTATCCGAATACTGCTCTTACAAATTTATACTCTATCAAAAAGATCAAACGATTTCAGGATGTGTTTATTGCCAGCCACGCCTTTCTTGAACTGAAAAATCGTCTGGTTAGTTTTGCTGAACTTCTAAAATATCCATTACTAATGTTGGATAAAAAAAGTACCACTAGCGAATTTTTACATAATCTGTTCCAACAGCGCCAACTGGATCTTGTTCCAGAAGTGGAATTAAGCAGTAATGATCTGCTCATTGATCTTGCACGCATTGGTCTTGGCATCGCTTTTGTTCCGGATTTCTGTGTGCCTCAAGACTCTAAAGAACTCTTTATTTTGAATACTGAAGAATCTCTTCCTTCTCGGGAGCTTGTCATTGCTTACAACGAACATGTACCTGTTTCAAAAGCAGCCGCACATTTTATGTCGTACTTTGAGGAGCTTTCCGAATAGCATGATTCCAGAAATTTTCGATGTGTTCTTCCACCGTCTCTAGCGTGCAGTATTCCCTCTGTTTCCATTCCCTCGGAAATACAGCGGCATACTGCCTGCTCTGGAATCTGTCATCTAACAAAAGAATGATTCCTTCATCTTCATCCGTACGAATCACACGTCCCGCTGCCTGCAGTACTTTATTCATTCCCGGATAAAGATAAGCATAATCAAATCCCGGCAACTGATTCATGTCAAAATACAGTCTCAGAATTTCACGCTCCGGACACACTTGAGGAAGTCCTGTTCCCACAATAATTGCCCCGATCAGACATTCTCTGGACAGATCGATCCCCTCTGAAAAAATTCCTCCAAGTACCGAAAATCCAAGCACACTCCCCGCTCTCTTTTTCTCGAAACCTTCCAAAAATGCTTCTCGTTCTTCTTCTCCCATTCCCGGCTTCTGAACGAGTATTTCCACTTCTTTTTTTTCAGTTTCTTCCATTTCCCTTCTTTCTTTTTGCAGCGTAACAAATTCACCATACACTTCTTCCAACATACGATATGACGGAAAAAAAACAAGATAATTTCCTTGCTTTGTATCCAATATCTCTAAAAGATACTTTGCCATCTTTCGATACATTTCCAATCCCCGCAATGTATATTTCGTACTTACATCTGCTCCAATGAGTAGCAAACGTTTTCTTTCATCAAACGGAGACTCTGCATAAATCGCATAATCATTCTCATTTGTGCTAAGCAGTTTCTTGTAATATTGAATCGGAAGCAATGTTGCAGAAAAGAAAATCGTACTATTTCCCTGCTCCAGATATGTCTTCAAGTTAACAGCCGGATTCACACAAAATAATTTCAATTTAAATCTTCCATCCTCCTGCATCTCTGTATAAATCACATAATGTTCATCTATCTGATCATAAATATTTACAAAAGTTCTAATCTGAAAATAAAAATCTAACAAGTCTTCTCTAAGCTTCCCTTTTTCCGGATTTTCCATAATTTTCTCCAACTCAGCCATAATATTCATCGCTGACAGATAAATATGAGAAACACTTTGATATACCTGATAAGATTCACATTCTCGTTTCATCTCCAAAAGCTGACGGTTGCAAAGATCAAGCTTCTTCACAAGTTTCGGCGCCTCATAACGTGCAATCCTTTTTGCTTCCAGCACATCTTCTTTATATAATACAGCACTGTACATCTCTCTCGCTCGCTCCACAAGATTATGGGCTTCATCAATCAGAAATAAATACTCTCCACTGCCGCCTTCTGAAAAAAATCGTTTCAAATGCGCCGTTGGATCAAAAACATAATTATAATCACAAATAACTGCATCTACCCAGGAAGCTACATCAAGTGACATCTCAAATGGACATACCAGATGTTTTCTTGCCTGTCTCTCAAGCGCTTCTCTCGTCATCTCCCCAGTCTCATTCAGAAGTTCAAACACAGCATCATTAACACGGTCAAAATGTCCTTTTGCATACGGGCAAGCCTCCGGATTACATTCCATTGCTTCACAAAAGCAGATTTTCTCCTTTGCCGTCAACGTTATAACCTTCATATTCAATCCCTGCTGCTTTAATGTCTGAAACGCATTTTCTGCCACAGTACGGGTAATCGTCTTGGCAGTCAAATAGAATAATTTCTCTCCCAAACCTTCTCCGATTGCTTTCACTGCCGGAAAGACCGTTGCCATCGTCTTTCCCACTCCGGTCGGCGCCTGGATAAATAATTGTTTTTTTCGAAGAATTGTGCGATAGACATCCCGCACAAGTTCCCGCTGTCCTTCCCGGTATACAAACGGAAATTCAATTGTCCGAATCGAAGCATTGCGCTTTTCTCTCCAGTCTATCTGAAATTTTGCCCATTTCTGATACTGATCTGCAATGTCCGAAAACCATACCGCCAGCTTCTGAACAGAATAAGTATATTGAAATCTCCGGATTTCCTCTGTCTCCATCTGGCAATAAGTCATCTGTACGCCAATCTCTTCCAGACCTTCCTGCAAGCCGTATATACAGGCATAGCATTTTGCCTGAGCCAGATGTACTTCCTTTGGCTCCTCTAATCGTTCCAGTTCTCCAAGTATTCCTTTAATTTCATCAATCACAACTTGCTTTTCGTCAATTATGATCCCATCTGCCCGCCCTTCAATCTGAAGAATACA
Source organism: uncultured Lachnospiraceae bacterium (assembly GCA_958446945.1). Classification (GTDB taxonomy): domain Bacteria; phylum Bacillota; class Clostridia; order Lachnospirales; family Lachnospiraceae; genus UBA9414. The sequence goes on from CAUCYJ010000079.1 coordinate 5,861, forward strand.
GTTTTCGTAAGATATTTGGTGTTTTAGAGAAACTTCTGCATGGTAATCTGCCCCCATCTGTCTTTGAATCTTTCTGTGGATCTTGCTTCCAAGCTGCATTGCATCTTTATCTGCCATTTTCCCTATTCGATTATCAATGTCTCCGCTTCGCAAAATAAATTCCACAAGATTTCTCACAGAAATCTTAACAATCGGACACTCCATCTTTCTTTTACCACCAATCTCGAATCTTTTATTTTCTTGTCATACAATCTCATATTTTTTTCAAAATCATCATAACAAAAACTGCTGCAGGAATTCAATCCCGCAGCAGCTTTTTGTTTATTTATGCCACACTGAACTTCTGAAGTGTTTCTTCAAACAGTTCATTGTTCTCACCATATCTTACAGTGAGCGTCTGATTTAAGTCTAAGCTCAATACTCCCAGAATTGATTTGGCATCAATAATCACTCTGTTATAAAATACATCGACGTCAAAATCACACTGACTAGCCGCTTTAACAAATTCGTCCACGTCATTCGGTGTCAGTCTGATCTGCTTTTTAATATCCATACTGCCTGCTCCTTTCATGGCCTTTCTATTGATACGGCATTTCTTACCACCGATGTATTATCCCATGCCGGAATTGGAATGTCAACTACATTTTTTAGCAAATTCTACAATGTTCTTTCGATACTTTAATGGCAAATGCTGTTGCTGCAGTCCTTGATTCGTTCGTTCCAAAATAGCAATATTCTCACAAAATCCTTTCCATAGTCGTTCATATTCTCTCTCTTCTCCTGAATACTTTCTCAGCGTTTCCTCGTCTGCCTCTGCCCCGTGAAGCAAAAACCAGTTTTTCTGACTCCGGTGTACAAGAAACATCCGGTGTGTCTCATCATAGATCATCCAGTTCTCCAATGGAAGCCTGTCTGCAAAATGATCTGCAATACATGTCAGAATCTGATTCTTTGGCTCTATTCTTGCATACAGAACATGATTCTGCAATTCTCGGAATCTGACAAATTCCAGAAAAATATGCGCTTCATTCCCCACACTGCGGCTCAATTCAAATACTTTCTCCACTCCCGGATGGCTCAAATGCTCCATAATCTTTCTGCTGTCTTGTATCCTGCGGGCTTCCTGCAGCGTTTGCCAAATTGCCGTTCCCTTTTCCTTGCTGCACGATAAAGCCGCATAATAAATAGCCTGACAGGCTTCCTGCCCAAGATGCTTTCGGATCATCTGCGTTATTGCTCGCGCCTTTCGTTCGGCGGGACAGCTTTCCACATATTCACAAAACAGCTCCTGTTCTACAAATCCTTTCAGAGCAATTCCTGCATTCTCCTGAGTTCTCCCTTCCCGCCACGCATCATAGAGCGCTGAAAATAAGCCAGTCACATTGTCTTCACAAAGATAAATCCTTTTTATCATCTTAATCCTCCTGCCGCACTATGAAATGTCACATCATCAAACAATGTAAGCTGTCGGTAGTTCATCTCCCTGATTTCCCTTGGCAGTTTCTCTTTCATACTAAGCAAATTCCTTGTAATCGCATCTTCTTCAAACTTTATCGGATACATCATCTTACCGGAACAGGTAATAAAATAAATTGCCCTCCTCAATACTACCCCCATCTTCTTTAAATCTTCAAACTGAATCTTTCCTAACTTTCTCGCACGAACAATCCGCCCTGCTGACTTATAACCAATTCCCGGAACCCGCAAAAGCGCATCGTAAGGTGCCTGGTTAATCTCCAATGGAAAGTATTCCAAATGTCTGAGTGCCCAGTCACACTTCGGATCAAACAATACATTGAAATTAGGATTTGATTCTGTCAGAAGTTCATCTGCCTCAAAACCATAATAACGCAAAAGCCAGTCTGCCTGATATAATCTGTGTTCCCGCAAAAGCGGAGGGCCTCCGTCGCATCTGGCCGGAAGCGCCGCGTCATCATTCACATGGACGAAGGCGGAATAAAATACTCTTTTTAACTGAAACTTCTGATATAGTGATTCTGCAACATGGAGAATCTGATAATCTGTCTCCGGAGTCGCTCCGATAATCATCTGGGTACTTTGTCCTGCCGGAACAAATTCAGGGGCATGTCGAAATGTCATGAGTTCCTGACGATTCTCCTCCATCTGATTCTGCACAAGCCGCATAGGTGTTAAAATATTCTTTCGGGACTTATGCGGTGCAAGCTTTCTAAGTCCCTCTGCAGTCGGTAATTCCAGATTCACACTCATGCGATCTGCCAGAAAGCCCGTTCTGCGGATCAATTCCGAATCTGCTCCTGGAATCGCTTTCACATGAATATATCCTTGAAAATGATATTCTCTGCGCAATTTTAAAAGTGTTGCATAGAGCAGCTCCATCGTATGATTGGGACTTTCTATCACTCCGGAACTTAAAAACAGACCTTCAATATAGTTTCTCCGATAAAACTCTATCGTCAGACGACATACTTCCTCCGGAGTAAACGAAGTTCGAATCACATCATTCGAAGAGCGGTTAATACAATACTTACAATCAAAAATACATTCATTCGTAAACAGAATCTTCAAAAGTGAAATACACCTTCCGTCTGCGGAGAAACTATGACAGATTCCTGACTTCACACAATTCCCAATACCTTTCCCATCTCCACTGCGTTCACTTCCACTTGAAGTACATGCCACATCATACTTGGCTGCATCAGACAGAATATTCAGCTTTTCATATATCGTCATCTTTTCCATTATCTTCATGCAAAACGCCTCTTTTTCGAACATTTGTTTGTTTCTATTCTAACCTTTCCTCTTCAAAAAATCAAGCATTTTCGAACATATATTCGTTTTTCTTTTTCTGCACAAATAAAACATCCCCCCTTCCACCAACAATGGTTAGAAAGAGGGATGTTCGCCTTCGCTGCAGAGATTCGTTTCTCACTGCATGTTCACGATATTCTGTTGTAATATTATTTCAGATATGCTTCCACTCCTGCCAGATATTCATTCTCTACCTGCCAGAACCGTTCTGCCTCCACATACTCTGCAAGTTTTGTATCGATCGGCATCTTACCAAGCACCGGAATTTCCAGTTCTTCAGCCACTTCTTCAATATGACTCTCGCCAAATACATTGATACGTTTTTTACAGTCCGGGCATTCCAGATAGCTGTAATTCTCCACAACTCCCAGTACCGGAATGTTCATCTTCTTAGCCATGTTATAAGCTTTCTTTACGATCATACGGACAAGATCCTGCGGAGAAGTTACAATCACTACTCCGTCTACCGGAAGAGACTGGAATACTGTCAGAGGAACGTCTCCGGTTCCCGGAGGCATATCTACAAGAAGATAGTCTAATTCTCCCCAGATAACTTCTGACCAGAATTGCTTTACAACACTTGCAATAATCGGACCTCTCCAGATTACAGGATCTTCTTCTGATTCTAAAAGCAGATTCACAGACATAATCTTTGTTCCATCTTCTGCTTCAATTGGGAAAATACCATCCTGACTTCCGACTGCTTTCCCATGAATTCCATACATCTTCGGAATCGACGGTCCTGTAATATCTGCATCAAGAATTCCAACTTTATATCCCTGTTTCACAAGTACACGGGCAATTGATGCCGTAATCATTGATTTGCCGACACCGCCTTTGCCACTCACAACACCGATTACTTTTTTTACATGAGACAGCGGATTCGCCGGCTCATGCATATCTGTTTTTTTACTGCTGCAAGTTGCCGCATGTGCACAGCCTTCACAACTTTCTTTGCTGCATGTATTTTTGTTTTCTTCTGCCATAATGACATACACTCCTTTATATTCTCTCAAATTTGTTATGCTTTATTATTTTATCACTCTATATCATACTATTCAAGGGGACTCATATCTCTTGTCACGTCTTTAATCCATTTATAACCGTAAAATCGTTTTAAAGTAATCGGAAGTTTAATAATTTCATCACTCATTAAAAGCATGTAGACAATCTGTACCGGAGCATGGAAAACAAATGCTGCAAGTGCACCAAGCAAAATAGAGCATCCCCACATTGTTCCAACATCCAATACCAGACCAAACTTTGTATCACCACCGGAACGAAATACCCCAACTACCAACGTTGTATTTAACGCCTGAGCCACTGTAAAATAAGACATTACAAAGAACATAAATGTCAGATAACTCTGTGCTTCCGATGTAAGAGCCATTACTGCATTGGCGATCGGAGCCGCAATTAAAATCAGACCTCCTCCAATACATCCTGCAATCAGGCTCAACTTGATAAATTTGCGTCCATATACTTTTGCATCTTCGAATCGCTGTTCTCCAATCGTTTTTCCAAGATAGATTGCCGTTGCATTGCAAATTCCAAAGGCAACAACTGTTGCAAGCTGCCGCGCTACCTGTGCCACAGAATTGGCAGCCACTGCTGCGCTTCCCAAATGACCGATTACCGCCGTATTCGCTGAAGAGCCAAGTCCCCACATCAATTCATTTAATACTACCGGAAGCGAATACATGAGAAAATCTCCCATCAGAAGTTTATCTGTAGTAAAAAGATCTCTTATATGTATTTTTACAATTTTGTTTTTCACAGCTGCATACCAGAAAACAATTGCCGCTTCCACAACACGGGCCGCCAGTGTTCCTATCGCAGCGCCCACGATTCCAAGCTTCGGCATACCAAACAGTCCAAAAATCAGCACTGCATTGATGAAAATGTTGACAAGCAATGAAACACTGTATACAACCGTTGCAATCACAACTTTCTCAATACTTCGCATAATATTCAGATAAATTTGTGTAAATGCCATCAGAAGATATGATACACCTACGATTCTTAAATATTTTACACCTTCCTGAATGACTTCCGGTTCAGAAGAATAAATTCGCATTAACATGTCCGGGATGCAAAATGCTGCCGCCGCAAAAAATAATGCTACCAGAAATGCAATCCGAAATGCCATGCCAAGTATTTTTTCAATCGTTCTGCAGTCTCCCTTTCCCCAATATTGTGCTGTCAGCACCGTCGCGCCGGACGTTACCCCCATAAACACAAGCGTCATAACAAACTGGATCTGACCGGCCAGAGATGCACCTGAAAGAGCTGTCTCACCAACCAGCCCAAGCATAAATACATCCGCCGCCGTTACTCCCACGTTGATCAGGTTCTGAAGTGCCATTGGAATAATCAGCACAAGTACCTGTTTGTAGAACTGTTTCCAATTAATTCCGGAAACATCTTCTGAATAATTTTTCGCCATTTTTTCTTACTCCTTTTCACGCATTTCCTGTTCCATCTCATTCAATTCAGAAAGAATCTCTTCTCTTGTTTCTTCAAACAGCATTCCCCGATGGTGTTTATAATAAAGATCACAGCCATTTTCCTTAATAAACTGTATTGCATAGTAATTTGTATCAAGTTCTGTCACAAAAACTACCATCTCCTGGCTCTCTCCGAAAGCGGCTTCCAAAAATAAAAACGCATGTTCCAGTGCAGCCTCGACTGTTTTGATCGACAGTTCCCTCCTCTGCACTTCTTGTTCAAACGCCTCTTTTACATATCCCAACACATCTTCTCCCTGAAGATTCTCTAAAAGAACAGCTTCTCCATACCCTTCCAGTGTTGTGCAGATACGCTTTGCCATCCTGTTTTCTGCCTTCGTCATCTGCTCTGCTTTTCGAAGCCCCTCGTACTTCT
>CAUCYJ010000080.1:0-11438 GCA_958446945.1 uncultured Lachnospiraceae bacterium
AGGCTTATAAGGAAGCAGATGTGACGAGAGATAGTTCAGAACTTCAGAATATGGTAAATATGTATAATAGCCTGGCAAAAGCAAATATCACATATACATTTGGAGATGAAACGGTAACACTTGACGGGAATACCATCAAAAACTGGCTGCAGTTTGACGAGAAAGGGCAGCTGCTTCCGGATGATGGAGCCTTCAGGCAGCATGTAGTGGATTATGTGGCACAGCTTGCAGCAGATCATGATACAGTTGGCACTGAAAGACAATTTGAGACCACAAGCGGAAGGATTGTGTATGTATATGGCTCAGCCTATGGATGGAAGATTGATCAGGACAAGGAAGCAGCACAGCTCATGCAGGAAATTCAGTCAGGAACCCAGACAACCAGGGAACCGGTATATTCTATGAGAGCAAATGCACATGGGATCGATGATCTCGGAGATACATATATAGAGGTAGATCTTACAGAGCAGTATATGTGGTATTATCAGAATGGAAATATTATTTTTCAATCAGAAATCGTATCCGGACTGCCAGGTGATCCGGACAGAAAAACACCCCCTGGAATATTCACACTGGATTCAAAGAGCAGTCCGTCTGTGCTGCGAGGTGAAATGACAGCAAATGGAACCTATTCTTATGAACAGCCGGTAACGTACTGGATGCCATTCAATGGAGGAATTGGCTTTCATGATGCAGATTGGCAGCCGTATTTTGGTGGTGACAGATATCTTACAGGTGGTTCTCATGGATGCATCAATCTTCCCCCGGAAAATGCCGGACAGCTTTACAGTCTTATTCAGTATGATGTCCCGATAATTTGTTTTTACTAATTCTATATTCAAGATATGCAGGACAGGAGCTAAGTTGTAATGCAGTTGGCTCCTGTTCTTCATTGCCCTTTGTGTTCTGCCAGACGGCTTTAATTAATATGTTTTCAATCTGCCGGAGGGAATTATGCCGTGTATTAAAATTAGGTAATGTAATTGAAGAAAAGATATGATATCATATGGGTAACAAATTGAACTGTGTGTGGAGGTGATGGTTGTGAAGAAAAAAATGACAATTGTGTTGGGTATTATTAGTATTGTTGCTATAAGTACAATGATTATGTTTTCAATATATAAGTCTTCAGAAGCCTGTCGAAAAGCAAATGCAGCGATACAATGGGATTGTTCTGTAACCTGCGCGGAAGAGTCAACGCCTGATTCTTATGTAATTACATATTCTGATGCAAAAATTTTATCCAAAACAGGCGTGTTGACGGTTCAGAACAGAAACGATTTTGACATTGTTGTGCATCTGCTCTGCGAAGGAAAACAGGAACTTGTATCTGGCAGTATTCCTGCGGGTGGTTGCTATTCTTTTCTGAACGTTACAGATGAAGAACACACGGTAGGTATTCATGCTGATGTTGGTGAAAATACGGATATAAAAGTATTTGTATATGACGGAAAAGACACCGAACCATATACACGATAAATTTTTTATAAAAATGCATGAACCAAAAAACTAAAAGTGAAATCTCTGTGAAACAGGAAAGTTTCTTGACAGTAATACCAAGAACTCCTATAATGAAACCAATCTATTGGTTTTAGACACTTAGATACGTGTATGGACATAAATATAGAAACAGGAAAGTAAAATTTGTAAAGAAGTGTGGAGATTGATATGTATAAGATTAACAGTTCATCACAAAAAATACTTGAAAAGATGCTGGGAAAGAAATATCGGGAAATTGTAGATATGGACTATGATGACGAGATTTCGTATATCCAAAAAAAGAACAACAGAAAATTGGTATTTTCTAATAAGGTGGATCACAGGAAAGTGGGACGTGGAAATCCTTTATTGTCCAGAAGACGTATTAAAACAATGGATAAAGTAAATGCAGGATTGTCGAGGATTAAATAATGTCAGAAAGTACCAATAGTACACCAGTGTTTAAGGAAGAATATCAAAAACAAATAGCTGATATTTATAAACAGTACCAACAAACGGTAAAACCTTATGTAGCTCAATTGGAGGTAATGGAAAATGAATTTCCGATAGAAATCTTAAATGAAGTCAGGGCTATTATGAGTCATATAGCAAAATGCTATGAAATTACAAATGAGGAACTAATTCAAAAGAATATAGGAAAAGCCAAGAGTCATATGAAGCGTTGTGTACTGGATTGCTATAAGTATCTGTGCCTTGCGTACAGTGATTATTATGAAAATTTTGTACATAAATATCGCTTTACAGATTTAACTGTTGTAGATAATGGAGAATTTTGGTCAGATCTTTGTGAAACCGTATCTAAAGCAAAAAAGCAGTTAATACTTGCTAAGCAAAAGGAAGGTATGGTTGAAGATGTGGAAGACGCATACAACGAATTTGAGGCGGCGTATAATCAATATCATAGAGTGTATGAGATTATCGAAAATTCATATCGTCATCTAATAAAACTTAAAAGAAAGACGTTTTGGAAGGTAGCAATTTCCGTTTTAGCTTGGATAATCCCTCTTGTTCTTTCAATTGTGTTATTCTTTCTCGGATAAGAATATGGAAAGCATTATCGCTAAAAACGGTAGTGCTTTTTATTTTATTTTTTAAGGAAAAACGAATGGAAACTTTTGAAATGCCGTTTAAATTGGGAAATGATGCAAAAGCGGCCCTTGTAGGAGAAATATGTACTTGCAGACTATGAAGACAAAACAGAGCTGCATTTAATAGCAAATTTGAGATAGAGTGTATAGAAACAAACTATACGTTCTATTTTGGGGCTTTTTTGAGAAAAATTAGATGTTATTACTGATGTGGAAGAAGAGGAATAGTAATTATACCAATTCAACAATATGCAATAACAGAAAACACTCCACTGCCGATAAAAAAGGCAGCTTTTCCCTATATCTACACGCCATAGGTATCGAAAACCTATGGCGTTTTTTATAAAAATTTTTTCTTGAAAGCAAATGGCTGTTTTTCAAGTCTAATAATTATAAGAAGAAAAGGAGGTACTTTATGGATGCTTTAATAACAGAGGCTAAAAATGGAGATAAAGAAGCATTTGTCAGATTAATCCGGATGAATAAGCAGAGCCTGTATAAGACTGCCTGGATTTATCTTCGGGATGAGCAGGACATTGCAGATGCCCTGCAAAATACAATCCTATCCTGCTATGAAAATATACAGAGACTGAGAGAATCGAAGTATTTTAAAACCTGGCTGATGCGGATCCTTATAAATGAGTGCAAGGACATTCTCCGCCAAAAGAACCATGCAGCAGAACTGGATGATTTTGCAGAAGGTGTACATTGTGAAGAACTGAATCTCTGTGAATGGAAACAATTGCTTTTATGCCTGGATGAAGAAAGTAGGAAAATCGTGGAACTCTATTATTTTGATGAGTTTTCAGTTAAGGAAATCAGTGCCCTTCTTGAAATGAACAGCAATACCGTATCAACCAAACTTTCCCGGGCAAGAGCAAAATTAAAAAAGGTGATCAGGAGGTGAGACTATATGAAAGAAATCAGAAGGATTTTAAAAGAAGAAACTGCAATACCGGAAAATATTGATAAAGCCATGGAAGATGTTCTGAGCGGAATTTTAAATTCCCCAGACGAGAAAACAACGGGGGCTTTAAGTAAAAAAACAAATGGAGAAAGAACGAAAAATTCAGGAAATAAGAAAAAAATAATTCGGATTCTTCTTCCGGTAGCTGCTATATTAGGAGTTAGTACTGGCGTACTTGCAACAAATATCGGACGACTGTATAAAGAACTTGAACAACAGGGGGTCGCTGAACAGGAGGCAGCTCAAATGGTTGTCACAGAACCTGATTCAACTGCAGAAAATGTGGAAAATATTACTTCTTATCCAATAACTCCCGAGACGGTCGATTGGAATCAGTCCATGCTGACTGTTAAAGAAGCGTATTTTGATGGCGGCGGTTTAAGTTTTCTCGGAGAACCTTCCAATGAGGCAAAGAATTATATGATCACTTGCCGTGATCATGCAACGGTGAATGGAAAAGATGCACTGGCTTCTTTAAATAAAATAGAAGGAGAAGATCTTTATTATGGGCATATTACTTTGTATGATGACGCTTTGATTGAGAAAATATTAAAAGAAGATTCTGAAGTAGAACTTTCCATGACTATTCAGGCATATCCTGTTTATGACGGTAAGATTTATTATACCTGGAAAGACACTGAAGCTTACGAAAAGATTTTTAAAATTGGTTCTTTTACAGATTCAGAAGGAAAGGTTTCTTATGCACTTCCTGCGGAGGACGTTTACAGAGGATATACGCCTCAGACTCTTACGTTAACCCTTCCATTAAAGGATGAAGTAAAGGATATCATTGAAAAATATAGAAAAGAAGGGAAATTGCAGGCTGCTGACACCGGAGTAGAACCATCTTCGGGTGAGAGTACGCAGAACACAACAGATTTGGAAAGTTCGTCAAATACTACGAGTGTAAATGAAAAATATGATCCGGAGAAAACAATGTTGCAGGTAAAGGAAAACCATGTAACAGCTTCTCTGCCAGGGAAATCAGGAACCCTTACAATAGAAGCTGATATTACCGGAAATACTGATGACGTTTCAAAGGGAGTTCTGAAAAAATGCAATATATCAGAGAAAGACATCTGCTCCTGGTTTGGCGGGAAAGATGGATGGGAAAAATCTGTAACAGATGAAACGGTCTGGGAAAATAAAGAAAAAGGACTGCAGTTATTTATTTCGGATGGGATGATAGAGTGTGATGGATTAAGTGAAAAAGATCTGGGATTTTTAGGCGAGAATACGGAAGATGAGAAATTAAATATTATAAATCAACGGTTTTCCAAAGCTGATTTATCTGGAACTTCTGTAAGAAAACCAATTAGCGACATGACGGAAGGATATGATTATTACGACATAGAAGTTCTGTTGAATGGAATACCGGCAGGTGGACTTTCTCAGTATCATTATCAGGGAAGCACAGGATTTGGTCTCAAGCCTGAAGACTGCTATTTCAAAATACCAATCCCGCTTCAGGTGAAAGAGAAAGAAACAGTTACTATGCTTCCCATGGAAGAAATTATGAAATCGGTGGAACAATATGTAAAAGAAGGAAAAATCGGATTTTTTACGGAAGAGGACACGACGGAGAAAACAGAACCAATCACGATTCCAGTTACGAAAATCCGCCTGAAATATTATATTGATGAAACTGCAGATGGAATTGTTTACAGACCTGTATGGAGTTTTTGCTGTCCCTACCAATGGAAGGATTCACCAGAAGAACAGGAATTGTTTTATATAGACGGAGAAACCGGGGCTTTGATCCGGGACGCATTCGGATGGTAGACATGAAAAACAAATTTTATGGGGAACATGACCATGGATGATGCTATAGCTTCTAAGGCAAAGCTTTCGTCATAGGCCTTGCATCTGCTTGAAGATAGTTAAGAATAGTTAAGGTACAGTTAAATGAACAGGTAAGAATTAAATGTTATTGTATAAGTACATTCTAAGAGATAACTCTTAGAAAATAATACATGAGGAGAAAAGTAAAGGAGCATTTATGAAAATAAAATGTACGTTCCATATTGCAATAGCATTCATTCTTATTCAGCTTACGGATGAATTTAGTATAGCATTTGCATATGGGATATGTGAGAAGAATCCATATGTGAGAATTCTATATGTGACATTTGCGATTTTGAGCCTGCTGACCATGATATATTTATATACGAAGTATATTATAAGAATTCAAATGCAGGATTTGTTTTTAGGAATGCCGCTTCCGAAAAAAAAGTGGTGTATAACAGCGGTATTAATGCCGGTATTAATATGCCTTTTTTATATATTTTTTACAAAGGGAACACTTGAAAAAGGAAACCTTACATATAAAGAAATCATAGATGTAGTTACAATTTCTATTTTATCATCAGGTATTAAAGCGGCAGTAACAGAAGAAATTGTCTTTCGTGGTATGATTTTAAGATTGCTTCAGAATACTTTTGGAAAGAAATGTGCAGTGTTTGTTTCAAGTTTTTTATTCGCTGTTTATCATTTTGATGGGATTGATACTTCTGATATAAAAAAAGTAATTATGATGATTATTTCTGTTGAAATTGCAGGAATTGCATTGGCACTTGTTACAGAGCAGACAGGTTCTATATGGTCTTCGGTTATGATTCATTGTCTGTATAATATTCTATCAGGAGAAAGCCAGATTTTTCATATTGATGTGGCACAGAACTTTCCTGCAATATGGATGTATACTGTAAACAGTAAAAATATGTTGCTTACAGGAATTAATGGTTCGGTAGGGTTTACAGCTTCAATTCCAACAATGGCAGGATTTACCGGGATCATATTAATGGTGATTTATGATGAAAAAAAGAAAAAAACATATGGGAAAAAGTTGTAGTAAAATTATTCTTCTGATTTTAATTCTGGCAGCATGGATAGTTGTGACAGTAAGAGCGAAAAAAACTGAAGAGGGTATTATATTGACAGACGCTTACAAAAAACAGATAATGGAAAGTGCAGAGTGGAAGAAGATATTTTTACATACAGAAAATTATCCGGATATTCTTTTAGAGGATTTAAAAAGGAATCCGGAAATGCTGGAATTTGTCGAAGGATACAATGATGTACACAAGAAGTCTTCTGAAGGACTTACATTTGAGGAACAGAAGAAAAAAGTTCCTTTATTTATTCAATGGGATAAAAGATGGGGATATGAACCTTATGGAACAAGTGATATAGGAATTTCCGGATGTGGTCCGACGTGCATGGCAATGGTAATATACAGTTTAACCAGAAATACAGAGGCAATACCACCTGTGCTTGCGCAAAAATCCATGAACGAGGGATATTATGTGGATGGTATTGGAACATCCTGGAAATTCATGAGAGAAGCTGCTTTGGATTACGGTGTAATTGCTTCGCAATTTGATATGCTGGGAGAACAGGAAATGGCCGACAGACTTAAAGATGGAAATCTGATAATCTGTGCTATGGGTCCCGGAGATTTTACAAATTCAGGGCATTTTATTGTTATTTATGATTATTCCAGAAAGAAATTTTCTGTAAACGATCCATTCAGCTATACAAACAGTTCAAAAAAATGGGAATATACGACCCTGATTTCTCAATGTCAGCAAATATGGGTATATGCAGTTTAGAAGACGAAAGGATGAAAATGGATAATCATATTTTGGTTGTAGAAGATGATGCAGCAATTAGAGAAGGAGTGAGGATACTTCTTGAAGGTGAGGGATATATTGTTCAGGAAGCAGAGGATGGATATCAGTGTTTGAAAAAAGTATCAGATGATATTGACCTTGTTATTCTTGATATTATGATGCCGGGAATATCCGGGATAAAAACTTGTGAAGAAATTCGAAAAATCTCACATGTTCCAGTGTTGTTTCTGACAGCCAAAAGTCAGGAATCTGATAAATTACTCGGACTTATGGCAGGAGGTGATGACTATCTCGTGAAACCATTTTCGTATGCGGAACTTCTTGCCCGGGTTAAAGCGTTACTACGAAGATATCATGTATATAGTCAGACATTACAAGGTGAGAAGACAAAAGAACATTGGATTGAATATGGAAAAGTAAAAGTGAATACTCAATGTAATGAGGTATTCCGCAATGAAAAGGAAATCAGTCTCAGAGAAATGGAATACAGAATCTTATTGCTTATGATGGAAAACCCGAAAAAGGTATTCTCGGTAAAAAATCTTTATGAGAGTTTGTGGGAGGAGCCGTTCTTATATTCATCTGGAAATACTGTTATGGTGCATATCCGAAGATTACGAATGAAAATCGAAGATGATCCACAAAAGCCAAAGATGATTCAAACCGTATGGGGAAAGGGATATCGCCTTGGATAAAATTTGCGGAAATAGTTTGACAGGCAAGATAATTTGCTATCTTATGCAGGGGTTATTAGCAGGTTTATTAGTGTTAAGCGTGACATATTTCGGGGGAAAGGGGTTACTGCAACGCTTTTTCTTTCGTACAGGATATGTTTATGCTGAAGAGACAGAACGTGCAGAAGAACTTCAGGAATATGTCACACAAAATAAGTTGAGTGCATCTGATTATAAAATGTTAAAAAAATGGGGTACAGAACGAAATATTGATGACTTCACGATTTCAAGGGGAAAATGGCTGTTGTTTGATATTTCCTACAACGGAAAAATTATGTATGGCAGCAGAGAAATACCAAATCTGACATGGAGAATGTACCACAGAATTTCATTTAAGGATGGAACGGCAGATGTATATATATATGAAGGAACAGCGGATAAATATTTTAACATATTGATGGTCTTTTCTGTTGTACTTGGAGTCGCGGCGTGTATTGGAATTGTTGTATCCGGAATGTATGAGAATGTAAAATATATACAATGCCTTATGAAAGAGGTAAATATAATCAGCAGAGGAAATTTGCAGGGGAATGTAACTGTTCAGGGAACAGATGAAATTGCACAGTTAGCCAGTGGACTGGAACATATGAGACAAACATTGGTGAAAAAAGAGCAGATAGAGTATGACCTGAAGAGTGCACAGGAGAAGCTGGTGTTAGGAATGTCACATGATCTGCGTACTCCTCTGACTGGTTTGATGGCATATCTTGAGATTCTAAAAAAGCAGCAAAAAGAAGGTGCGGTTACTCAGGAATATATAAATAAAGCCTTTGATCGTGTACTTCAGATCAGAGATTTGTCGGAGCAGATGTTTGAATATTTTTTTGTAAATTCACGACACCACATAGAACTGGAACCTGCAGAAGATATTATGTGTGCTTTTGGAGATTATCTTTCTGAACTGTGTGCTTTACTGGAATATGAAGGATTTAAAGTAAATACAGATCGGTTGGAGTGGAGACAGATATCTGTATGTATAAATACAGATTTTATTGGCAGAATTATGAATAATATTATTTCTAATATTGAAAAATATGGAAAACATGAAAATGAGGTATGTATACAGCTTTGTTATGGGAATGAAGAAGTAGGGATCAGTATTCAAAATAGTATTACTAGGTTTGATTCTGAGCATCAAAAAACAGGGATTGGGTTGCAGAATATTTCTATTATGATGGAGCAGATGGATGGGCGAATGGAAGTTAACGCAGACGATTTAACTTATTGTATAGTTTTGTATTTTCCAGAGAAAAAAGAGTATCATAAAATTTCAAAAGTATAGAGAAATCTGTTGGCATAGATGCCTGTTCAGGCAGACAATCATAAACAAGGTATCCGCAGAGTAGAAAATTATTTACACGCCATAGGCATTGGAAAAAACCTATGGCGCTTTTTATGTCCATTTCTGAAGGAGTACCGGAAATAAAACTGGCACAAGTAAAAATGAAGATGGAGTTTCAGAGTGAAAGTGATGGAGCACCACTCTGAGTGAAATTTACATAACATGACCCACTTGAAAAATCACCTGTTCTTTGTAAAAAATATAAAATTTTGTGCATGTTTTGTTATGTAAATTCAGTATGAACAGAGTTATTATAATGACGTAAAATCAAAAAAAATCAGAGAAAATTGTTGAGGTACCATAGCATGAAATCTAAATACATGGCAGTAATACCGTTTTTGTTTGCTTTTGGGGTATTACTGATATCAGGATGTTCAGTTACAACACAGAAAAGTACATCTTCACAGGAAAATATGCTAGAGATAATCATTGGAAGTGACGATTTTCCACCTTTTAATTATTCCGATGAAAATGGAGAACCGGCAGGGATTGATGTTGACATTGCAAATGAAGCTCTGGGACGCCTTGGTTATAAGCCGGTATTTACAAAGATTGTATGGGATGATAAAGATAAAGATCTGGAAAATAAGGAGATAGACTGTTTATGGGGGCGCTTTTCCATGGATGGTCGGGAGAATGATTATAAGTGGGCTGGTCCATATATGGTGAGCCGGCAGGTCGTTGCAGTCAATAAAAACAGCAATATAAAGAAGCTTAGTGATCTGTCGGGAAAAGTAATCGCAGTACAGGCTTCCACGAAGCCTGAGGATATCTTTCTTGACAGGACGAATCTTTCTATTCCATTGGTAAAAGATGTGTATAGCTTAGAAAACCGAAAACTGCTTTTTACCTCTCTTGGAAAAGGTTATGTTGATGCCATAGCAGCTCATGAAACTTCCATACAACAGTATATAAAAGATTACGGGGCAAAGATAAGAATCCTGGACGAAGCTATCCTGACTACAGGAATCGGGGTAGCTTTTCCTAAAAACACGGATAGTGAACTTCCGGAAAAACTCACAGAAATCTTTAAAGAAATGAGAAAAGATGGAAGTGAAGAGAAAATTCTAAAAAAATATCTTCCCGAAACCAGTGGATATCTGGAGGTGGACAAAATTGAAAATAACTAAACTGTCCAGAGGGCAGACTCAAATCATCATTATTACTACAGGACTGATTCTGTTTCTGATAACTATAGTTTATTCTGTAAAAACTGACATAAAAGCAGTTGCCAGGCAAATGGACGAGACTCTGAAATATGTGAAAGAACAATGTTATATTTATAACAGATATAATGAAGCATCCCAAACAAAAGGTTTAATGCGTGCAATTGAAAGTGCCCAGCAGGTTAATCGTAATCTGACGTATACAAAGGATGAAGTTACGAAGGATAAGCTGAAAACATATGCAGAGGAGCAGAGACTTACCGGAATGATTATACGCAAATTTATTAAAATAAAAGATGATAAAAGAAATAAAAGGATATATAAAAAAAGAATTGACAATTGTATTCTACAGTTGTAGAATACAATTAACTTCTACAGATGTAGAAAATAAAATTCTAGGAGAATCCACGATGAAGACAAAATTTATGACACTTATGACGGTAGCAACACTTGGGATTTTTTCAGCTGCAACGGTTATGGCAGCGGGAAATAACGATTTCTATACACAGCCGCCGGCTGGATCTGAATGGGAAAAAGCAGATACGGAAGGTACCTATGCAAGCTATACGAACGGAAATGATTATGTAAATATCTATAAATACTCACTGGAGGATGTCAAAACAGGGATTGCCAAATGCAATGACACATACGATGCCTGCTATCAGACAATTTATTCAGAGGAAAACAGCCTGTATATGGCAGTGGGATATGCAAAAGATGCAGATGACATCAGTGACGTCAGAAAATTCGTAGAATATATTTCTTATCCTGGGAATCCTTCACTTACCAGACAGGAGAACGAAAACCAGACCGATGATTCTTCTGATAAGGCAACTACAGATACTGACAGTCAGAAGTCAGGAGGAGATTCAGATTCCTCCGATACAGAAGAAAATGCTTCTACAAAATCCTCGGACAGCAATGATGATTCCGATATCCTTACTACTTCACCAATGACATTAGTTGACAGTGATGGAAATACCATTGAGATTAATTACATTCTTCACAA
>CAUCYJ010000081.1:0-11402 GCA_958446945.1 uncultured Lachnospiraceae bacterium
GAGATTCGTCTTACATGTCGTTCATCATTTGAAAATTCTGTATTTAAAAATGTATCAACAATCTTAACTGCAAGACCAGGTCCAATTACACGTCCTCCCATCGCCAACACATTTGCATTATTATGCTCTCTCGTTGCCTGCGCTGAAAAGCAGTCTGAACAAAGTGCGCAGCGCACTCCTTTGACTTTATTAGCTGCAATCGAAATACCGATTCCTGTTCCACAAATTAAAATTCCTTTCTCACATGCGCCCTCTGCAACAGCATGTCCTACAAGCTTTCCGTATTCCGGATAGTCTACAGATTCTCCATGACATCCAAAATTCTTATACTCCAGATTATTTGCTTCCAGATATTTGATGACCTCCTGCATCAATTCATATCCACCGTGATCACATCCAAGTGCTATCATTTTTCTTCTGCCTCCTTATTTAACTTTTCTGCAAGTTTTCCGATCAGATCTGCAAGTTCTTCAAATGTCTCTCCGTAACTTGCAAGGGGCTGCCCGTAAGGTGAAGTAACATCCCCTTCTCCGCCGGTAAATTCTTTTAACGTATAAATATTCTCACATTTCTCACATTCTGCAAGAATCTTATTTTTTAATTCTTCACTCATTGTCAAAACAAGTGTCTCATCTGTCAGTACTTCTGCATCAAATGCTTCTGCCTGATGCTTCTCAAGCGTCAATTGCTTACTCTTCATAATCGCTTCTGCTTTCTGATTGGCAGGTTCCGGAAAAAGTACTACCAAACCTCTTGAACTAATCTCATACTCCTGTTTCAACGGCTGTGACCGCAAAAGTTCTGCAGCCATTGGTCCGCGGCTGTTATCGCTGTCACTGACAAAGATAATTTTTCTGAATTTTTGAAGCTTTACAATCTCTGAAGCAGGAATGATCTGATGTCCTGCTGCCTTCATCAAACGATTCATTACTGCTGTTCCTATGCCGTCTGTCTCAAATGCCTCACTGTAAATATACTCCACTTCTTCTTCGTCAAATTCTCTGAGAATCCGATACAGGTTCTTTGCTACTGTTGCTTCATTTTCCCGTGTTCCTATCGGTTTCACAATTCCATAAGTATAATCTTTCTGTGTCTCATTGGACGCAATAATCCCAACGCCTTTCCCTAGCCGGATCTTGTCGTAAGTAAGCTGCCGGATTGCTTTCACAACATCCAGAATCTCACCTTCCACAATCGTAAGCCTTGCTTTCGGCGCATAGTGGCGATACTTCATTCCCGGCGCCTTCGGTGCCTCCTTACTCTGATCTGAAAGAAGAGTTTGATCAACAGCAACTTCGCCAATCACTTCTTCCAGCATTTCCTTCGTCACAGCTCCCGGACGCAGAATCATCGGCGGAACAACCGTCATATCCACAATAGTAGATTCCACACCAATCTGTACACTGCCTCCATCAAGGATCATATCAATCTTGCCGTTCAGATCGTCAGCCACATGAGAAGCCTCTGTCGGACTTGGACGTCCTGATGTATTTGCACTTGGCGCTGACACGTATCCTCCTGCTGCACGAATCAGAGCCCTCGCCGTATCGTTTGCCGGCATCCTCACTGCAACTGTATCAAGACCTCCTGTCGTTCCATATGGCACAATCTCACTCTTCTCAAAGATCATCGTCAGAGGTCCCGGCCAGAAACGCTTCGCCAGACAGTGCGCCGCCGGAGGAATTTCTTTTACGATCTCATCCAGCGCTTCAATATCTGCAATATGAATAATTAAAGGATTATCGGACGGGCGCCCTTTCGCCTCATATGTTTTCCTTGCGGCCTCCTCATCTAAGGCATTCGCTCCAAGACCATAGACAGTCTCTGTCGGAAACGCCACAAGCCCTCCATCCTCTAATATCTCCCCAGCCTGTCGGATTGCTTCTTTTTCTAATTCATTTGTACCTGTTTTTTTAATAATTGTTTCCATAGTCCCCATTATAACGAATTTCTTAACGCTTGACAAGGGAAATACACTGCTCTATTCCCTCTGCAATTGCTTTCGCAGCCTCATTCTGATACTCTTCTCCCGAGAGTTTTTCAGCCTCTTCACGATTGCTTAAAAAACCGCACTCTACGATGATTGTTGGTACCTCCGTCTTCTTAAGAAGATAATACGTTTCATTTGCTTTCGCCTCCCGGTGGTTTGTTTCATCCAAAGCTTTGAGCGCCTCCTGCATTTGTTTTGCCAGTTCTTCCCCTTTTTTTGAATGTTTATAATAAAATACCTGTGCCCCTTTAATAGATTCTTCTGTATAACTATTTTGATGAATACTAACCGCAAGTGACGGTCGTATCTCATTAATTATTCTGACTCGTTCTTTCATATCTTCAATCTTCTTCTGTTTCGATCCTTCCGGAGCAAGCAGCCTATCTTCTGTCCGCACCATTTTACAGGAAATCTTTTTCTCTTTTAAGAGTTTTTCAAGTTTTTTTGCAATTTCAAGATTAATGTCTTTTTCCAGCGCTTGATTGATCCCAACCTTACCCGGATCCGTTCCCCCGTGCCCTGCATCGATTATTACATCAACAGAGTCTATTTTTCCGGATGCCTCCTGAGCAATCATCTTACTTAAACGTCTGCTGAAGATTAACGCTCCAATCATAAGAAGAAGTACGAATGTCAGTTCCAGTTTTCGTTTCATTTCTGCTTCCTTCACAGCTTTTATTTACATATATATGATAACTAATACACGTTCATTCCCCAATACTTCTCTAAAATAACAGTAAAGCTGCCAGAAAAACATTTCCCTGACAGCTTTTATTCATAACCCACTTTATTAATTCTTTTCCACTCTATTATTTTCATTTCTATACTTTCATCATATATCCACTCTCCACGGAGTCCATCAGTTTTTGCAGCGCCAATTCTAATTCATCATGAAATACCTCCATAGCTTCCTGATAAATCTGTTTTTTAATCTCACAAGCTCCTGCACTGTACTGATTTTTCTGTGTTGTCTTCTTATTCTCCATCTGAAGCCGAAAATACAGACTTCTCAATAAATTCGAATTCTGTGTATTAGCTGTATCCAAGTATTTCTCTAACAACTCCTGATTTCCTTTTGTTAATGCGGTCTCAAAAGCATGACGAATCGCTCGTTCTACCCTGGAGGCAGTTGTATTATTCTTTTTAGCAATGTCCATATAAAGAGAGCATATCTTTCCATCTGGATAATAAGGATCTGTGTCAAACAGCTCCACCGCATCACAAATATAAGTCAGTCCTTTCACGCTTGCCGGAATCCCCATTCGCAATAGTATATCCATTGTCGTTTCTCTCATTACTCTACTTCCTTTCTCTTTTTTAAAACAACACTACCATACCGCACTCATTATATGTCTCTGCGAGACTTTTGTCAATGTTTTTGTTTACAACGTAGTACTTATTTGTTGACAACGTATAACTTTTAGATTACTATATACTAGAACTGTTACAGTCATTTTGAATTATATTGTATTTTTAAGTTGATATATCATTTTCTGTAAGAAAGGGTAATTTATCATGAATAAACGAATCAAAAAAATACGGCAAAATGCCGGTATGACACAGCGGGAATTTGCTGACAGAATCGGTGTCTCAAGAAATACAATCGCAGCATACGAAACTGACGCCCGTGTTCCTATTGACGCCATTATTGTTTCGATATGCCGCGAATTTAACGTAAACGAAGACTGGCTTCGCACCGGTCTCGGAAATATGTACGCAGAAGTCAACCCTGATATCCAACTTTCCAAAGCACTTGGCTCTCTTTTGAGAGAAGAAGCCGGTTCTTTTAAGAAACAGCTTATCCTGTCCCTTCTTGAATTAAATCAAAAAGAATGGGACACTCTTGAAAAGCTTATCACTTCTGTTACTAAAAAATACAATTTATAAACTCTTATTACAGTCTACGGTATAACAGGGATATTGTCAACAATTTATAACAAACTTCTTGTAACTATAATTGATTTTACAAGTTTTTTATAGTATATTTATTTTATAGCATGTAGGTAAAAATGTATAAGGGAGGATTTCTTATGGGAATCGGTGAAAGAATCCGTCAGCGTCGGATGGAATTAAATATATCTCGCAATCAGCTCGCCAATATGGTTCATGTTACACCTTCTGCCATCGCAAGTTATGAAAACAGTGTCAGCTATCCAAAACCAGATATTTTTATTGCATTAGCTATCGCACTTGATGTAGATGCCAATTATCTCTTTCGTGATCTGCTGCTTGGGAGCTTTGGTACAAACGGCCGCTGTCTCGAATTAACAAAGGAGGAAAAGATTGCAATCACAAAATATCACGAGCTCCCTCCTGCCGGCAAGCATCTTGTCCAAATGGTAATCGATGAAGAACATACCCGCGCCCAGAAAGAAGGATGGGTAGAATTTCCATGTATGTTTCCGGGTCTTCGCAAGAAAAATTCTGGATTTTTACTTTCAGATTTCTCCCGTGTGATTCGTATTAAACAAAAACATGTCGTACCTGATATGGATTTTTGTTTTCAGATACAATTGGATCGATATGCACCTGTATTTAAGAAATATGATATTCTTGCTCTCTCACGCACACCGGCAGCACACAATGAGATGGGTATTTTTTGCCTGAATGGAGTTTATTATATTCGTATGCTTTATCAAACGAAACATACTCGCATTTTGTGTTCTCTTAATGTCATTGATTCGGACATTTATGTAACAGAAGAAGATTCCTTTGAATGCATTGGCAAGATTATCGATCATATTTACGGCGATTATGAAATACAGGGCGGTACTCCGTCCTCATTCAACTAATTCGTTCTCCTTATCCGATTAAAAATTTTCTCTGCCATTGACTTAAACAAAAAATACTCCCTTCCAGACATTCTCTTTGCTAATCATACTGATCATCTCACAGTTTTGTCCGGAAAGGAGTATTTCCAATTTCTTGAATTTTAATTTACATATTTCAATATTAATTCCCAAATATCCGGAGTTTCATATCCGATTCTCCAGGCACCGGTTCCCGCCAGTTGATATTCCTTCATCAATTTCATCTTCTCTTCAAGTGATGCTGCATCTTCAAGCCATATCTTGTATTTCTTTCCATCTGCACCATCCCACTCAGCATAATTCTGTCTCGTAGCTTCATCCCACACAGCAGTAACTCCGGCTGCTGCTACTCTCGCCTGTGCATCTGACATTCCAAGCGTCTCACATTCGATTGCCATCGGATATTTCGCCGCCTCTGTGTCTTTCTGTTCCGCCAGTTCTTCTTCGGTTTTCGGACGTTCAGACCACAATCTTGTATAGAATGGAACGGCATTGATTACTTTCTCTGCCGGAACTTCTTTCAGAGTATTCTCAATTCCTTCCTTCACAAAATCATAGGAAGCTACAGAACCGCTTTCGTAAGAATTGCTTTGATGTTCGTCATATCCCATAATGACCACATAATCAGCAAAAATTCCCTGTTCTTTTCTGTGGTACTGGGCATTATATCCCTGAGGCACATAATTATCTACAGATAATACAAGATTATTCTTTCGGCACTTCACAGATAATTCCCTGATAAACTGAATAAAATGGAATCCGCTTTCTTCTGTATAAATATGCTCAAAATCCACATTGATTCCATCTACACCCGTCTGAATTGCTGCAGCTATTAACTGGTTTGTCAGATTCTCACGTCTCGATGTGTAACTTAGCATCTCCTGAATCTCCTCTGCTGTCGTAAGACCGCCAAACCCATGATCAAAATCATTGACCATAGCCCACACTTCGATTCCCGACTGATGTGCATAATTCACATATTCCGGACTCGCGATAGAAATTAGATTTCCCATCGTATCCTGCACAGAAAACCACGTCGGAACAAGCGTCGTAAGACCTTTTGTATTAGCAATTGTCTCAAGCACACCGGAATTAGCGCTCTGGTTCGTCACCATATTCCACGCCATATTAATCGTACGGTCTCTTTTGATACTCGTAAACTGCGGTTCTTCAAAAGCACGCGACAATTTCTTTACCTGCTCTTTCTTCAGACAATTTCCTTTCACATAACCGATATATCCATCATTTGTGCGAACTTTTTTCCAATCACCTTCATTCTCGATAAATGTAACCGTATCTTTCTTACTAAGTTCTGTTAATACCGGACTTTTCACACCTCCGCGTACACGAACTTGTGTATCTTTCCTAACAACTGCTTCTTTGATTTCTCCATCTCCTGCTGTAATTACAACACGATTGGGATTTTGAAATATTTCATAATCAAAATTCGTATACTTTTGTACAAAGTCAAGGGCAATATATGCAGTAGGTCCTTCTGTTTTTAAAATCACATATTCTTCGGCATTCACTGTTGTTCCTACTGTATATTCACTGCTTCCAACTCCTACAGAAACAACGTCTGTCGGTAACGTATAAAGTAAAATATTTTCATTCGCATCCCAATAGAATCGTTCATTCACATAATCCCTGACCGTAGTATACTCTATATATGGTCTGCCATCATAAAGCATTCCCCGCGCTTTCAAGTTCTCTGTTCCAACAATGACAGCAAGCTGATTTTCCTGACTAATTCCATAATATTCTTTCTTATCTGCTTTCTCTTTCGATGGGCCATATTTTAACCAAAATAAAGCTGTTCCAAGGGCTATCACAATCAGGAATAATAATACTCCTACTCGGATGATTGCATTTCGTCTGCGTCTTCTGCGTGAATTCTTTCTCTTTCTTCCTGTATTCGAATTTCTGCCCGAATTCACTCTTCTTGTATGTTCATTATTTCTCACATCCATCGGCGTCCTGTCTTCCATCCGGCGTCTCGGTCTGACTTCCTGCGAATTTCTCTCGGATGATCGGCGTCTTTCAGGATGATTCTCTGTTCTTCTCTGTTCGTCCATTTAATCCCTCCTGTCAGACCCTATTATAACAATATTTTACTTATTCGTCATTAACTATTTCGACAATTTCTCCTTCTAAAAACAGACAAAGCATCCTCGGGGCATTGAGTTCGATTCTTCTACAATGTGTAAAAGCAAAGTTCACTGATATGTCCGTCTTTATCAAGGATATAATCTCTCATATAGCTCTTTTCTTCCTTTACCATATGGGCTGTTGTAATCTGCATCGGGCTTGCCGGTTTTCCGTCCATCATAATCGGAATCCCATATTCCTCATACAGTGACAGTTCTTTAAACAGCTCCTGATATCTCTCTTGATCCACCCCCATAGTATGATCCTTTCTAAATAATAACGGCTGCCGCTATAACAGACATCCTCCATAAGGTCTGTGATATATTATTAAATGATATGTCTGTTTGCTTATCCGAAGATAGTACTGAATCAAATTAATAAGTAACGTTCTGTTCTAATTACTTTAAGTATTTTCTCTTGATGATTAGTTGCCTGAAATGGCATTGAAATAAAACAGATTAAAAACAATAGACAAAGTTTCTTTCAGATTCGTTAATGATATGTGAGTTTTAAGTATATCCTCCTTTCTCTGCAAACACAGCCGTAGAATATACTATCTTCTTGTGAAAATTATACGAATTTCTATTTCCTTTTGCAAGCCTTTTTATCTTTTTTTTCATTAAAATTCCATATATATAACTTTCTGCCGTTTTTCTTTACATTTTTTTATTTTTTGTTTATACTATTAAAAAGTAAGAATATCTTATTAATAGAAGGAAGTGATGCTATGAAAATTGAAAAAATAAACGACAACCAGATACGTTGTACGTTGACTCGAGCAGATCTCGATGACCGCCACCTGAAACTCAGTGAGTTGGCATACGGATCTGAAAAAGCAAAATCACTTTTCCAGGATATGATGCAGCAGGCATCCTCTGAATTTGGATTCGAGGCAGATGACATGCCTCTGATGATCGAGGCAATTCCTTCGGCAGATTCCATTGTACTGATAATTACGAAAGTAGAGGATCCAGAAGAGCTGGATACCCGGTTCTCTAAGTTTGCTCCTTCTCCGTCTGATACAGCAGATGCTAAGAAGCAGACTGTCCTTGAAAAACTCGAAGGTGCAGAACAGCTCCTTGATATACTAGATAAAGTAAAGAATGCAGTTGCCAAAGTTCCTGAGACGCCACCGACACCAAAACCGTCCATACGGCTATTCTCCTTTGGTAATCTTGACAGTGTCATCGAAGCATCCCATTTACTTGCGCCGATGTACTATGGAGCCAGCACTTTGTACAAAGATCACAAAAGTGAACTATATCTGCTTGCAGTCACCAAGTCAGATCTCTCTGACACTGATTTCAACCGGATCTGCAACATGCTGACAGAATACGGATCTTTAGAGAAAGCGTCGGCTGCATCTCTTGCTTATCTGGAAGAACATTGTGAACTGATCGTATCTGGTATGGCTGTTCAGACATTAGCAGCCATCTAACAAAAAGAAGCTGTCCCAAATCTGCGACAGCTTCTTTTTTATATTCTTATCCGACTAAGCATTTGCCTCTAAAAATGCATTGATCTTCTCTTCTAATAACACTGGATCAATACCATGAACCATAGCTGCTTCTTCCAGTGATTCCATCTGAGCAGATGGACATCCGAGACAGTGCATTCCAATCTCCATAAGAATTGGTGCTACTTCTGGATTCATTCTCAGTAATTCACCGATTGTAATCTCTTTAGAAATTCTAGCTGCCATTTCAATTTCCTCCTTTTCTATTACATAATCCATATTATAATACGACTTCTATAAATTATCAACTGCGACCAAAAAATTTATTCCTTTACCTTTTTAATTGTCTATACATTTCATTTAAAAATTTTGTCATATTTTGACATCTCAAATGTCAATATCTTTTTCTTTTTTTTTCGACAAAATTCTATTTTTATTATATCTAAACAAAACATCTGTTCTTTTTATCCCATAAATAATCCCCAAAATCCACATCAAACAGTGTGGATACTGTGGATAAGTAATGTGGATAACAGCTTTTTCCACTATTTTCAGCTTTTTCCATGTGGATAATACGGAAAACCTGTTTTGACAAATTTCTTTCTTTTTTCTAAAATTTTATGCAATTTGTACATTGCTCTTTTACACTTTTCGACATTTTCTTATTTCCACGCATCTGACAATTTCACAAAAAAAAGAACATCTTGTCGAAGATGCTCTTTCTCTCTCCCTATCATTCGACGTTGTCTACACCAATCGCCGAATTGTGATAATGTTCGTGTAGGTTGCTGACGAAATTCCAATGCCATGTGATTCATCAATTGCATTAACAATTTTCCCATTGCCCATATAAATTCCAACATGTCCTTCATAACAAAATACATCGCCCGGAATTGCCTGTTCAAAAGAAACTTCCACACCGGCGCTTCTCATCTGACTCGATGTTCTTGGCATACTAATTCCAAAATTTGCATACACTGCCTGTACAAAACCTGAACAGTCTGCTCCATTTGTCAAACTTGTTCCCCCCCACACATAAGGATTACCAATAAACTGACAGGCAAAATCAACAACTGCCTGACCTGCAGGTAACTGAGCCTGAATTGCTGCCGCCTGAGCTGCTGCTTCTGCTGCTTGAGCTTCTGCAATAGCTGCTGCTTCCGCTTCCTTTGACTGCGCATAGGTAAATACCGTCTCCTCCGGTTTTGCAACTTCTTCTCCCCTTGCAGCTGCTTCACAGATCAATTCCTCTGCCTTTACCTGTGCGGCATTTCCCGTGAAAAGAAATTCGGACTTCACATATCCTGTCACTCCACCTGATTCTACCGGAGTCCACTCTCCTACAGCTCCCTGAAGATGTACGGCACAATCCGGATATAGTTTACCAACCCATTCACTTTCTCTTGTAGCTTCACTTCTTATATAAAGGAAACTTCCTTCATCTACATTCGTAAAGCCCATATCTAAATACTCACCCTCTTCAGTTGGTATGACATATTCTTCTGTTTCTATCACTTGACCGGAAGAATCACCGTCATTCAATATCCTTGCCGATCCGGTTGTTGGTTCAGCAAGTTTCTCTTCTGTATCTGCCGCAAATGCTTGCTCACCAGTCCAGAATACTGTTCCTGTGAGTGCTGCTGCAAGCAATCCATACTTCAGTGATTTTGAATACATAAATCTCCCTCCATTATGCATTTAAAATTTGTTACAAAAATATTACATTTGTTACGTTTTATATTCTAACACATAATTCCCATTTGTCAACGTCTTTATAAGGTTTTTCTATCGACATATTATGGACACTTTGTAATATTTTATACATAAAGCGCGCTAAATATTACAAATTGTTACATTTTGTATAATTATATTGACTTCTGCACATGAATAAATTAAAATACAGTAAAAGTAATAATTACTATTATTAAAATAGAAAGGAGGGCATTGTATGGCTGCATTAAAATACAGCAGGCAGCGCGAATCGATCAAAGAATTTCTAAATTCTACGACGGAACATCCAACTGCAGATATGGTATATACACATGTTCGAAAAGATTTTCCGAACATCAGTCTTGGAACCGTCTACCGAAATCTAAATCTGCTTGCCGATATCGGTGAGGCTACAAAAATCACAACCTCCGATGGTGGTGACCGTTTTGACGGAAGGACTGAACCACATTACCACTTCTACTGTTCAGAATGTAATCGATTGTTTGATCTTGATATTGATACAATGGATCACATCAATGAACTTGCAGAGAAAAACTTTGACGGAGAAATCGAAAAGCACAATATTGTTTTCTATGGGAAATGCGGCGAATGCTTGAAGCATGTTGCTGAGCAGACGATTGAAAACCAAAACGAAAAATTATCCAAAAAGTCTTGACATTACAGTAAGAATATGGTAAATTAATATCAGTAACAATTACTATTATTAATTCAAAACAAAATAATTTTTTAATAAAGAAAAGGAGAATGATCACAATGAAAAAATGGGTTTGTACAGTATGCGGTTATGTTTATGAAGGAGAAAATGCACCAGCTGAATGTCCACAGTGCCATGTTCCGGCAGAAAAATTCCAGGAAATGGTTGGCGAAAGAACTTGGGCAGCAGAACATGTTGTTGGAGTAGCTCAGGGTGTAAGCGAAGATATCATCGCTGATTTAAGAGCTAACTTCGAAGGTGAATGTTCAGAAGTTGGTATGTACCTTGCAATGGCTAGAGTAGCTCACAGAGAAGGATATCCGGAAATCGGACTTTACTGGGAAAAAGCTGCTTACGAAGAAGCAGAACATGCTGCTAAATTTGCTGAATTATTAGGTGAAGTTGTAACAGACAGCACAAAGAAAAACCTTGAGATGAGAGTTGAAGCTGAGAATGGTGCTACAGCAGGTAAATTTGATCTTGCAAAACGTGCTAAAGCTGCTAACCTTGACGCAATCCATGATACAGTTCATGAAATGGCAAGAGACGAAGCTCGTCACGGAAAAGCATTCG